>JASJGW010000135.1:0-3206 GCA_033791305.1 Gammaproteobacteria bacterium
GAGTAAAAACTTATATCCATTTGTTATTACTAATAAAAGTTAATCCTACCCGTACTTCCGGGCAATTGACCCTACCTGCATCCGCAGCTACCCTGATCAGCAGCAATATAACTGCGGTTACCTGCCATCCTCATAGGTAAACCACATAACTAACAGGGACTGATGCCAGCGCATCCAGATGCCCGAAGGAAGGTGGTCATATGAAGCAAGCGTCGAACACCCTTTTACTTGCCAATCGCTACGGACAAATCCACAGCGTGGTATTTAATCCGCTGCATACCAGCCTGCTGGTCCTGGCCGGCATTATCGTGATCGGCGGCAGCATCCTCTTCAGTGGTTTTCGTGCCGGGGTCAACACAGAAGCCCGGCAGCAATTATCCGAGGTTGCCGTACTCAGGACACTGTTACAACAGCAGCAAACGGAAATAGTCCAGGTTCGCAAAGCGGCTCTAGACAACCTGGATGCCCTGACCTTGCGTCTCGGCCGGATGCAGGCACAAATGCTGCGTCTAGATACACTCGGCGAGCGTCTGGTGCGGCAGGCCGATCTTGATGCGGTTGAATTCGATTTCAATATGCCGCCACCCACAGGTGGACCACACATTGCGACTGCCCTCTCGTCCATAACGGTACCGGACTTCCTGGGAATGCTCGAAGAACTGGACATGACTGCGGAAGACCGCGAAACCAAACTGATGGCACTGGAGCAGTTAATCATGAACCGGAACCTGCATGAGCGCATCATCCCGTCAGGCCGTGCCGTTGAACACGGTTTGCTGTCATCGAAATACGGCAAGCGCATCGACCCGTTTACCGGCAAGCAAGAACATCACAAGGGTATAGATATTGCCAGCAAAGAAGGCTCCAGCATCCTGGCAGTCGCTGATGGCGTCGTGACCTGGTCCGGAGAACGCACAGGCTATGGCAAACTTGTTGAAATCAACCATGGCAATGGTTATGTCACGCGCTATGCGCACAACAAGCAACACCTGGTTGAAGCAGGTGATACGGTCAGAAAGGGCGAGGCGATCGCATTGATGGGCTCCACCGGGCGTTCAACCGGCCCGCATGTACACATCGAGGTCATGCGTGATGGCAAACAGGTGAATCCAAACAAGTATCTATACAACTAGAAATATTCAATCACCCCATATGTTCCTGCAGTCACAGGATGACTGTTATCGCATCGTGAATGGTCACGCGGTCTGGAGTAATGACGACGATAACAGCCAGCACGCCCTTACCGGCAGCGGTGTAGACACTACAACAGTGGTCGATGGCTGTCGGACCTTCAGACTACTGCACGAACAACCCACACTAGCAACAAACGAGCGCTCGAGAGTCCCTGAAGGGATTTAACCCGGAGATTCGGTTGGTAGTTTTTGAGTCGGGCGCCCTGACTCAGTATCTTACCTACGGCCTGCAGACAGCTGAATACGAGGTTATATGCCTGGAAGCGCGTCAAGTGAACGCAGCCCTGTCCGCCATGCGCAAAAAGACCGACAAGAACGTTGCATTACCCAGATCCTGCACACTGGCTGGTACAGCCAAGTGCACGTCAAGAGCATGGCTCTCCATTCTGTCCGACTTATGCGTGCAGCGAGCTGAAGTATCCATAATCAGCCAACTGCGGAAAGTAGCTTGACCCACACTGCGACGAATCCCGGGAGTATTCTATTGAGCATGGGAGCTTGACTTTAGTGCCCGATTAAAAGAGCTGCCATTAGGGCCAAACTGTTACCACACAATAACGGTTTCATCATGTCGCTGTTATCGTGTTTTCGTTAAGATGATTTTTTGTGTTTGGATATTTCATTCAGAACCAGTAAGCCAGGCCGCAGCCGGTCCCTTTCCCCTGCTTATTACCAATCCAGTTTGATTCTGAAGTACAAGGCACGCTCTGGTTTACTCACGTCCTTGAATTCCACGGAAAGTATCTTGCTTTTGTTTAGATTCAGCGCTGTTCCATCATTAATTACCAAGCCGAGAGCCGCGCCCACGCGGTAACCCACCTGCTCGGGAATACCGATCACTTCAAGCGCATATTTTGAGTAAGACCTCAGAGTTTTATGTACTAATCTTCGATTGCGGCTATATATCGCCTCGTACTCTTGGGGCGACATATTCATGTCGGCCCTTTGGAAGTGCTGGTGTTTATAGCCCCAGTTGAGGAGAGAAGATTCCCTGTCTTCAGCATGGACTATTGAGCTAGTCGCCAGGAGGAATACTGATATAGTTGTTATTGTTCGAATCATGGGTACTCCCCAAAGATATCTGTTCGTATTTGACTACTGTGCACAGCAGTTCTTATTGCCAGTCTTCTTTAAATTATTAGCTGCTTTGTAAAGCAGTACACCCAGAAGGTATTTATCACCAAACGGACTCCTGGTGAAGACGGATTTTTGCAAGGCTTCTTGCCAACTACGTTTTCACACAGCCCGGCTCGATCACCCGACTAAGTCGAAGTGTAGTAAAGAAATGAAATTAGGGAATACGTATATCTACGTACGTCCCAGAGTATTTTTGAACTGAGTGTGTGAATATCTCGAAAGGGCATCCTGGCCCACCGAATCTTTCGGTTCATCGTCCGGACCATAACATTCTGATTTAATGGCCCTTATTGTATCCTTCAGCCAGGAACTCTCAAGAACTCGTTTTCGGAGGTCACGATGCTCACCAATCCGCAGCCACCGCGGATTCATCTTCCCAAGGGCTGGCAGGGCTGTGTTAAATCGGCGGTACTCCATGCGATCGCACTGGCCCATTATGCCATCGTCTACGCGCGTGCCTGGGCCGCCGATAGCATTAATGCGCGGGTGCGACTCGCGGCGGAGAACGAACGGCTCTACGAAGAGTGCGCCCTGCTGCGCGAAGAGCTCCGCATCAAGGACATCCGCATAGCGCAGATCGCGCCTCAGCGGCGGCCGCACTACGGCCCCTATGAGCATATGGCGATCCTCGAGCTTCGTGCTGCGCGTGGCTGGTCCCTCAAACAAACGGCCGACACCTTCCTCGTCACGTCGGCCACGATTGCATCGTGGCTGAAACGCATCGATGACCAAGGCGCCAAGGCACTTTTGCAACTGCGCGAGCCGGTGAATAAGTTCCCGGACTTCGTCCGCTACATCGTGCAACGTCTGAAAACCCTAAGCCCCAGCATGGGAAAGGTCAAGATCGCCGAGACGCTATGCCGGGCAGGGCTGCAT
>JASJGW010000136.1:0-25406 GCA_033791305.1 Gammaproteobacteria bacterium
CATCTACTTCATCTACTTCATCTACCGTGCCAGTCACTTCATTGTCAGTCTCTGATGTCTTGGCGACAGTCTCGCCTGGACCAGTTTCAGAGAACTCAATGATTTCTCCACGACCCAGCGCATCTGCATGCTGCATCATGGTATTGATATCCATTGTGGGTTCTGTACCGTCCTGCACCTGGGTGATCAACTGGGATAATGCAGCAGGAACCTGACCCAGTAGCATAAACACCTGGTCACTTGCCTTGGCCGTCCCTTCAATCAGACGAATTAGCAGATCCTCGACACCCCACGAAAACTCACCGACCCGCATCGCACCTGCCATGCGGCCACTGCCCTTCAGGGTATGCATACTGCGGCGAACCGTTGTCAGCACATCTCCAGTATCAGGCTGATTTACCCATTCCGATATTGCAACTGAAATGTTCGAAATTTCCTCAGCTGCCTCTTCAAGGAAAATTTCTACAATTTCAGGATCAGCGTCAGCAGACAAGACCGGCAAGTCAACCGGTGCTTCCTGCACACCTGCCAACTCTTCAACATCAGTTACTTCGATAATTGCTTCAGGACTTGCAGAAGTCTCTGCTGCCAACACCTCTGGAATGCCGTCAGGATCGCAGAATATTAATGCGCAGTGCGCCATATGATTAATATCCGGCTCTGCCTCAACAGAATTGCCCTTGACTTGCTCAAGCAGGCATGCCAATGCATCCAGTGACCGGGCAATCAATGCCCTGATATCGTCATGCGGCGTTATCACACCCTCAATTATCTTATTAACGAGACTTTCAAATACCCATGCGAACTCACCAACAGCAAACGCACCCACCATACGACCACTACCTTTCAAGGTATGAAACGAACGTTGCGCATCAACCAGATAGTCTTGTAAATCGGGACAATTAACCCAGGGAGGAACAAGCGCCTTAAGCTTCACCAGCTCTTCATCTGCTTCTTCTATGAAGATAGACAGAATTTCCTCATCAACATCAACGGCAATAACCTGCATCGCAGTAATATCGGGAGTGTTATCCACAGTTTCCGTGGCGTCTGCACTTGCAGTTTCTGCAGCAGGCTGCTCTAACTGATCGGCCTCCCCGGCCAACACACACTCCTGGCCAGCCACCGGAATATCATCGCAACCAGGTTTTTCCACAACAGGACACGGGTAACCAAGCTGCTTCATGCTTTGCTCGGCAATATCTAGGGCAGCGCCGGTATTATTGCGATTCTCACAGGTCTCCTCGACGTGAAACTCGATACTGCACATTGCATCCGCAAGCGTATCAAGTTGTACATCAGTAAGTATTTCATGCCTTTCTATCAGTTCCTGTAATACAAACAGTCTGATCTTTTGGGTAACAACAGCCGCCCTTTCCTGGTTGATCAACTGCAACCCGCCACTCATTTGCTCCAGCAGGTTTGGGACACCATCCAGGGAATCCAGATCATCGGGTTGTTTGAGAAATTCGAGAACAATCTCCTTTGCCCGGGACATATTCGCAATTACTTCCCTGGATACCGCCTCGACACCCTGATTGAGTGCCGCGTTTTCCGAATCATTTGCAGCAACATCATCCAGCGCATCTTCAATGGCAATCAATGTATTTGCGATTGCAGAGAAAGTCTGATCTGCAGAGTCATTGCAACCAGCCAGCAGATCACGTATGTACTGCTCGTGACTGAAAACAGCCTTGCTCTGATCTTCCTTGCAAATCATATCCAGAGTATTACCCAGGATGTGTAGCCCGTCTGCTACCGGCAACAAATCCTGTACATCAGCGTTTACGCTACGAGTATAGGTATCCAGCTGATCCTTTATATTCTCTATATCCGATCGGACAGTCACGGCAACCGTCCGTAACAGATCATCATTGAAAATAATCGTATCTGCACTTGCCGGGCTGCTCGTTTGACCACCAACAGGAATTTTGTTCAGGCCATAGGTAGACTTGATCGCATCAATTCGTCTGGACGTTGTGTCACATTGCGAAACCCGGTACAGCAGATTTTTCACCAGGTCATCGGTAAGCAAGTCGGAAAAGACCTTCTCGCCTGCTTCCATCAGGCGCTTTACTTGTCTGTCAAGCTGGCCAAAGAGCTGCTTAATTTCACTGGTTTCTTCCAGCTCACCATCCCGTAGCGCCTCGGCAACGCCGGCACCTATCCACCATACCCGTGCAACTGGTTCAGTCAAGGCACTTTGTTGCAACTGGACAAGCACATCTATCATTGTTTGCAAACCAGCATTTTCGTCACTACGGCGATACCACGCCAGCAAGCCACTCTGGAAACGGACGCGCGCCGCACGCGCCATGGCCGGAATGTCCTGCTTCTCCTTCCGGGCACGCACGTCAAATACCGACACCGGCACACGCGCAAACAAATTAGGGGAGAAAACAGCTGTTTCCTGCAGCGGCTGTACACCGCGGGTCGCTCGCAAGCTGTTAATGACCGGCAACAGAACCGCAGGATTGTCTTTATTCCCGGAACGGATACTGGACAAGTAATCAGGCAGCTGTAGAAATGCCTGCATTAACAGTTCCAGTGCAGTTTCTTTATCTTCAACCGAGCCCTGCAGCAGATCTGCGATAACTTCCTCCATTTCCGAGGTCAGCAATACCGCGCCCTTGATACCCACCATCTGTAGCGGTCCGAGTGCCTCATGCAACTGCACTGCACTTTTCTGCAGCAATGTTTTGTTATCAGCATCGACCGCATATTCTTCCAGCTGCACACGGGCAAGCTTCAGTGTTTCGTCCAGTTCCTGACGTACCCAGCTCAATGCGTTGTAATCTATCGCTTCATCCATAATGATTGTTCCTTGCTGGTCACCTCAAACAGCAGGTCATGGCATTACCGGACTACCCGGTAACCGGCAGGACATGCTACGCGCGACTTCAAGTTTTTATCTCAAGAGACTATTATTGCGGCAACTTGAAGCCGGCAACCGAGGTATCCAGATCGTGAGCCAACCTGGAAAGATTACCGATAGAGCGTGCGGTCTGTTCAGTACCGGATGTCGCCTGCAGTGTCACTTCCTGAATGCCATTCATACTGGTTGCAAGCTTGGTAGCAGCGTTTGCCTGTTCGCTGGCTGCCCCTGAAATAGTCTGAATCAGTCCGGCCAGCTGATCTGACACAGACTCGATTTCCTCCAGTGCACCACCTGCATCCTCTGCCAGCTGCGCCCCGTTAACCACACCTGCAGTACTTTTCTCCATGGAGATAACCGCTTCGTTGGTGTCTGCCTGAATCGTTTTAACGAGCGCTTCGATCTGCTTGGTTGCATTTGCCGAACGTTCAGCCAGGCGCTGCACCTCGTCAGCAACCACAGCGAAACCTCGCCCGGCCTCACCAGCCATAGCCGCCTGGATTGATGCATTCAATGCAAGAATATTGGTTTGTTCAGCAATATCATTAATCAGTTCAACGATATCACCGATTTCCTGCGAACTTTCACCGAGTCGTTTAATACGTTTTGATGTTTCCTGGATATGTTCACGAATCGTATCCATACCATCCATGGTACGCTGCACAGCATCACCGCCCTTCTTAGCGATTTCAACCGACCGCATGGCAACCTTCGATGACTCATTCGCTTCTTTTGATACGCCCTCCATTGATTCGGAGATGTCAATAATTGCCGAACCTGCAACTGTAATATCCTCGGACTGCTTCTTGCTAGCAGCAGACAACTGATTTGCTATCTGCTCGGTTTCCTGAACCGATCCGGACAGCTGGGATGATGTATCATTGATCGTCTTGACAAGTCCGCGCAACGACTCAACCGTCACATTAATGGAGTCGGAAATTGCACCGGTAAAGTCTTCAGAAACAGTAGTTGACACGGTCAGGTCACCTTCAGCAAGATCACCGATTTCGTCCAGCAGACGCATGATTGCCTCCTGGTTACGTGCGCTCTCTGCTTCCACTAGCTGACTGCGCTGGCGTTGACTGACCAGGGTTTCGTATGCCATCCATAACAGGATAAAAAGTGCGACCGCACCAAGGAAGTAAGCCAGCTCGTTAGATACAAAACGACCTTCCTGTCCGTCCACAAGCACTTGCTTCAGGTTCTCGGCCGCCTTGAACAAGGCTTCACTCTGGCCGGTAATTTCTGCAGCCGCTGCCTGTACGCCAACCAGCTCCTCAGCATTTTCGACGATGGAGCCAACATTGTCACTGACCCGACTGAACAACAGTGCAATATTTTGAATCTTGGTCTGCAGGGTTTTCCCCTTCAACTGCTGGATACCGCCAGTCCCGCGCATAAACCCGTCCAGAACTCGGCCAAATTCCCTGGTGTCTGCTGAAAATGCCACTGCGGCAGACTCGGTTCCTTCACCTGTCATAACCGCATTAAGGCTGTTCACAATACGCTGACTAAGAACTGCCTGCTGACTGGCAAGTCTGACCTGTTTCGCACTGGCACCACTTTTCATCAGTTCATTTACGATACCCTGCGTATGCTCCATCAACTGTGGCATAACCTCACTCATCAGGCTGGTCGCCTCGGTCATTGCCATAATCAGGAACTGGCCCTCCAGCACTTCATCAATATTGTAGCGAAAGCCGCTCCAGCGATTGTCCAGGTTGACCAACGCCATACTCTCGGGCGTTTCACTTTCTCCAGAACTGTCCCCGTAATCAGCCATCTGCTTATCCAGAATTATGGTGAACTCGTCTTTGGACCCCTCCATCTTGTTGAATGCGTCGGCATCACCTGTCGTGGCAGCCAGCGCATACTTGGCCACACGCTGGGACAAGACCAGTTGCTCACCAACATCAGCCAGTCTTGCCTGATCCTGCGAGGCTTGATTGCCAACATTAACGAAGGTCCAGGCCATTGCACTGATTGCGCACAACATAAAGAAGGTAAGACCCTTCACCTTGCTACTGGCACCCAACTTTTTTACATCAAACATCGTTTTCATGGTCTATCTCCGGATCCATCAGTCCACATTGCAAGATTAATATCTGAATATTTACCGTCTTTCAGAATCTGATCAGACGGCTGCCTGTAAAAATTCCTGTGAATCAGCCAGTGCGAACAAGCTGAATACTCCCCAAATCTGCTTATTTCGACGATAGCCATAACCTATAAACGGCTGCAGTAACGCGTCTACATCCACCTCATCTTCTGTATATTCTTCATCCAGAAAATGTTTAAGTCCCATTACCTCATCTACAATCAGCCCGGAATAGAGCCCTTCATAATCAATAACCAGCACGCGGGTCTTGTCAGTCACCTGCGTCAGTTCATTTCCCAGATAGCCGTTAATATCAATCACCGGCAGCAACTTACCGCGTATATTTGCGATTCCGCGTAGCCATGGCTGCGTCAGAGGGACCGCTGAAAGTACCGGGAAACCCAGAATTTCAATAACCTGATCCATAGGCGCAAGCAGGGTGTTGCCAGCAAGCCGAAATGCAACACCGGACCATTCATTTAACAACTCGGCCTTGCACGGCAGTCCAACTCCACAGCTACGGCAGGATTCCTCAATGTTTCTGAGAATCGCCACCGGATTTAAAACGTTCATATTTCCCATAGCCTGTTACGCATCAAGCGTCTCATTGATAAGTAAAAGTAACGCGCTTTCCTTGACCGGTTTCGTCACATAATCACGTGCCCCCTGGCGCATCCCCCATACCCGGTCAACCTGCTGGTCCTTGCGGGTCACAATAATGACCGGTATATTTGAGGTATCCGGATCTGACGTAAGCTCGCGTGTCGCCTGAAAACCGTTCAGACCCGGCATCACTACGTCCATAAGAATCAGATCCGGATGCTCGCGCTTGGCAACCTCGATACCTTTACCGGCATCTGAAGCAGTCAGTGTGTTGAAACCATTTTTCTCGAGCATCTTCTTTAACAGATGCGTGTCTGTCGGTGAGTCATCAACAATCATTATCTGTGTCATCTGCATTGCCTCGTGGAATATTCTACTAATAGCGCTGGTGATACTTTTGCTAGCCTGCCTTTGTCGTGTGATGTCCAATTACTGACAATAACTCTTCGCGGGTAAATGGCTTGGTAATATAGTTATGCGAACCAACAACACGCCCCCGGGCACGATCAAACAAACCATCCTTGCTGGAGAGCATAACGACCGGTGTGTGCCTGAATACCCGGTGATGCTTGATCAGTGCACAGGTTTGGTATCCATCCAGACGTGGCATCATGATGTCCAGTAAAATCAGGTCAGGCTGGTGATCAGCAATCATGCTGAGCGCCTCAAAACCGTCGGTCGCCAAAATGACTTCAAAGCCCTCTTTCTTTAACAAGGTCTCGGCGGTACGGCGGATAGTCTTGCTGTCATCAATTACCATTATCTTAAAGGCCTTGCTGGTGCTTTCGCCGGCCACGACGGCCTCGCTCGCGGACTCGCTTACCTCACTTGCTACTATACTGCTCTGCATGATCACACCTATCTATTTGATTTATGTAGCTATAACTCGATTCGTTCGTACACCACGATGCCTCAGGCCCGGTCATCGTTACTCCATGGCGCGAATTAATTTAGTATTGCTAATCTGCTACACCGAGTTATCGTCATTCGGTCAACAAACTTGATGTTGCCTCGCCATACACATGACGAGCATTACCGCATACCGGAAAACAGGAACACTATGATCATAAAACTAGGCGTCGTTATGGACCCGATCGGGACAATTAACTTCCACAAGGACAGCACACTGGCGATGCTACTGGCTGCCAGCAAACGTAACTGGGAACTGTATTATATGGAACAGCAAGACCTGTACCTGGAGGACAGCCGCTGCCATGCCAGGCTGGCACGACTGGATATCCGCGCTGATGAAAACGACTGGTTCTCATTGTCAGATACGTACACTGCACCCCTGGATGAACTGGATATAATCCTGATACGCAAGGACCCGCCGGTGGACATGGAGTTTATCTATACCACTTTCCTGCTGGAACGTGCCGAAGCACATGGCACTCTCGTCATTAACAAACCGGCTGCCATCCGCAATGCCAACGAGAAACTTTATACAGCCTGGTTTCCCCAATGCTGCCCGCCAACACGAGTAAGTCGTGACATACGGACACTGAAGAACTTCCTGGCCGAGCACGGCGATATTATTGTCAAACCACTGGATGGTATGGGCGGGATGTCCGTGTTCCGGCTACAGCAGGATGACCCGAACCTGAATGTCATCCTGGAAACCATCACTGGCAACGGCACAATCAGCACGATGGCGCAGCGTTATATCCCGGAGATTACCGAGGGTGACAAACGCATCCTTATGATTAACGGAATGCCGTTTCCGCAAGCGCTGGCAAGGATCCCGGCAAGCGGCGAGACCCGCGGCAACCTGGCTGCCGGAGCCAGAGGAGAAGGAGTTGACCTCAGTGATCGTGACCTCTGGATATGCGCACAAGTGGGCCCTGCATTACGTGCACAGGGCCTGCTCTTTGTCGGGCTTGATATCATCGGCGATTACCTGACAGAGATTAACGTCACCAGCCCGACATGTATTCGCGAGCTCGACAAGTTGTATAACGCAGACATCGCCGGCCAGCTGATGGATGTCATCAATACACAACTGCAGACATAGCCATGTGGCGCTCCCTTCTGCCTAACGTCCTCCTGCTGGCAGCCTTCCTCACCGGCTGCAGCAACACCGGGAATCTCTTTCAAGACCGGTTTTTCGCCCTTGGGACACTCATTGAAGTCAGCATTTACGGAGTTGATCCGGCACTGGCAGCACAGGCCAGTGAACAAATAGAACATGACTTCCTTATCATGCATGCCAACTGGCATGCATGGCAGCCAGGTGCCCTGGTAACCACCAATAAGCAACTTGCCAGCATGGAGTCGTTCACACCGGCCCCGTCTGTTCAGCCCCTGCTGCAGGAAGCCGGCCGCCTGTCACAACTCAGCAACGGCCTTTTCAATCCCGTCATGGGCAAGCTCATTGCACTCTGGGGATTTCACGACAATGCACTGCCTGTTGGCAGCCTGCCGGACACAGCCGCGATCTCAGCACTGGTAGAACAGGCGCCAAGCGCTGATGATGTCACCTTTACCGGCACACAACTTGTCAGTCACAACCCGGCTGTCAGCTATGACCTTGGTGCATTTGCCAAAGGCTATGCGATAGACCGCGCCATCGAGCATCTGCGTGAATTCGGCATTCAGAATGCTATCATCAATGCCGGTGGTGACCTGCGTGCTATCGGACAACACGGAGACCGCCCCTGGCGGATCGGCATTCGACACCCGCGACAAAACGGCATCCTTGCCAGCATTGAGATTGACGGGGATGCCAGCGTGTTTACTTCAGGTGACTATGAACGCTTCTTTGAGGTCGATGGCAAACGTTACCACCACATAATCGATCCACGCAGTGGCTATCCGGCCGACAAAACCATATCGGTTACCGTCATTCATGGCAACGCGGCCACAGCTGATGCCGCCAGCACAGCACTGTTCGTTGCAGGTCCCGATGACTGGGTTAAGATTGCACGTAACATGCACATCGGGCTCGTGATGTTAATAGGTACCAATGGAATCATTCACATGAGTCCTGCCATGCAATCACGTATCCACCTTGAGCCAGATACAGCTGCTGAAATCAGGCTGAGCGAACCACTCTCATGACCCGTGCCGACCGTATCCTGATTATTCTTGTCGTGTGCGCCTTGCCATTCCTGTACGCCCGCATGTGGTCTGGTAATGGCAATGCAGGCTATTTACAAATTCAGGCCGGTAATAATGAACCAATCACAGAGGGATTGTCCACAGACCGTACCCTGCACATCCATGGCCCGCTGGGCAACAGTGTTATTGCTGTCAGCCATGGCCGTGCCCGGTTTGTCAGCTCCCCTTGCAGGGGCCAGATTTGCGTACAGACCGGATGGTTACAAACTACAGGTGACCTTGCCGCCTGCCTGCCAAACCGCATCAGCCTGACCCTGCTGGGTCAACACCCGCGGTTTGATACCATCAATTTTTAAACAAATAACAATAACCCGAGGGAACACGGGTGATAATTAGATGCCCTGTCCAGGTGACCCGCCGGATGAACAGCAAAAAAAAGGGACGGAAACCGTCCCTTTTTTCCAAATATTAATACCTTGCTACTTCATGGCAACCGATTCTGAACTCTCCGGCATGACAACTGTCAAGCCCAGCACCTTCCACATCTGCATGCCACCGCGGTAGTAGTAAACCTTCTCGGGCGGGTAACCGTTCGAAATGAGACCATTGATCGCACGCGGTGACTGGCCACACCAGGGGCCGTTACACCAGAACACCACCTGTTTCGCATTCGAAAAATCCCAGGCATCTGTTTTCTGATCTGCATTAAACAAGCCCAATACCGCCATCAACTTCTCAAAACTGCGTGTAATCCAGCTCACCTCACCGCGCCGCACACCGCCCAACTGCTCCAGTGCCTTAATGGTTTCTGTGGCATCACTCTCACCGACAAATTCGGTAAACGGAATATTTACCGATCCCGGGATCGTACCTTTTTTGTACCATGAAGGGGTTCTCGCATCAACAATCATGCCATTTCCGTCTGGAAGTTCGCGTTCCATGAAGCGGAAAATTTCGGCTTCACCAACAGTGACCACACCGGGTGCCACCTTCATTGGTTGAATGCAGAAAGGCGGACATTTGCGTGATGTCTTCGAAAACCCGTCATTCAGTACATTGTTGGTATCCTGAATACGCTGAATGCGTACCTGTTCGCCGTTATGGTCAACTTCAAGATAAGCCAGATAATCAGTCAGTTTGACATCCAGGGCAACTGCATTTGCAGTTAGCAGGAATCCGGCTGGTGCAAACAATGCAACTGCGCATATTTTGGTGATGAATCGCTTCATTTTAAAACCCTCTCTGCAGATATTTACGACAATTGAAATCAGTAACTGGAAGATAACAGGCGTACGATTTCTTCACGAATAGATGAAATCCTGTTATCGTTTTGGTAGAAGTTGTATATGCCCTTGCGTTCATCTGTGGACAGCTTGATATACAGGGAATTACTTCCGGAATACCGGGTATCCAGTATTTCCTCAAACTCATCAAAACTCAGGTCGAATTCAATTATCTTGCTTGCCGGTACATGCCTGGTTTTCTTGTCTTGGCTCGCAGCTGTTGAAGAGACCGAACCGCTAATGACATCGGTATCATCGGCTTCTGCTTCAAGTGCATTGAGGTAATCATCAGCCGCGTATACAACCATCTCCGGGCACAGACATAGCACCAGTCCCGTCACCACGACTCTAAAGATCCGTAAAAGATTCTTCAGCTGATACATACGTTACACATCTATTCCCGGATTCGCTGTAATCCTGCAGGTTCAGCTTATGCCTCGTTCACACCTGCAGCTATCACGATAATTCGTGTAGTACGAGCATATCGGCGCATATTCCTGCTGCTTTAACGGCACTAAAGAAAGAATCCGACATGAAAAACAGTATCTTGCGAATAGCCTTCTGCCTGAAAAACGAATACCGTCACCAGCAAACACCCGGGGCCGCCAGAATTGGCAGCAAATCATAAATTTTCTGTACAAACAGATAGAAAGGAGCCGTCATGCGCAGCCACACCATCATCACCGGTGTCCTGCTGTTAACCTTGCAGGACACTTCAATCCCGGCAAGCACCATCTATCGATGGACGGACAAACAGGGACAGGTACATTTCGGCGACATTGCCCCGGCCGGGGCAATATCATCGGCCAGAATCCCGCAACCGGACCCACCCCGTAAAAACGCCGCCAGCGGCTTGCGCTCGACAGAAAGGAAATTACTTCTGCAAATACAGCAACGCTCGCGGCAACAGGCGCAACGCGCACGGGCAAGAGGACTTCAGAATAATCGCAAACGTGCCGAGCAGTGGGAACACTGCGAGGCCAACAGGGAAAAACTCCATAACTCGACGGGAAAGGAAAGTTATAAGCAATATTCAAGATATCTACGTAGCCACTGCTGGTAACAGGTAAGATAGGACAACATCAGGAAAGCAGACACTGCCAGTAAATGCAGATACAAACCACTCATGAAGACCATCGTATTGCCTGGCTGACAGCACTGGCAATCAGCATTCATATACTGGAAAGCGCGATACCCTCTCCCCTGCCGGGTTTCAAACCGGGACTCGCCAACGTCATTACCATTGCCGTGTTGATTCAGTTTGGCTGGCGCACAGCAGCCTGGGTGAGTTTTTTGCGGGTTGTCTGTGGCAGTCTGTTGCTTGGAACATTTCTCTCACCCGCATTTGTCCTCAGTCTCGGTGGCGCGGTCTTCAGCATGACCGTCCTCTGGTTCGCTTCCCGTCTGCCCCGCGATGGATTCAGCGCCATCGGCTACAGTGTGGTGGCTTCACTTGCCCACATGACCGGGCAATTTACCCTCGCATGGCTGCTTTTTATCCCGAACACAGCAGTATGGCGATTGTTTCCTGTGCTATTAACGACTGCACTGTTGTTTGGCATAATCAGCGGTATAATCGCACGGGCGATGTGTAACGAAGGGACCCCATGTCGAACATAGATACACCGTTGCTTGAACCTTCTCCGGTTACGTCAACGGACCGGATGGCTATGACAGTGTTTTTTGCCATTGCACTGCACGCAATTATCATTCTGGGCATTACCTTTGGCAGGTATGATGAACCACCACCCGAGAACATCCTGCCCACACTTGACATCACCGTCTCCAGTCGCAGCACACCTCCCCCGGATGAAGCCGACTACCTGGCGCAAACCAGCCAGGATGGGGGCGGTAACACTACTGAAAGAGTCAAACCCACACAGGCCATTCCCGAACAAGCCCCGGCAGTTATGCCACAGCAGCCCGCACCTTCACTGACACAGGTAATTTCTACCGATGCCGCTGTAACAAAGGTACACCAGGAGAAAAAGGAAATGCCCGACCCCGTGAAACCGGACGTCACAGCAACGGAGCTGATTGAGCGCAGCATGGAGATGGCCAACCTGAATGAACAGCTGAACGAATCAATGCAGGCTTATGCGCAACGACCCCGCCACATCTACGTTTCTGCGCGGACCCAGGAATACAAGTACGCTAATTACATGAGTGAGTGGGTCAAGAAAGTCGAGCGGGTAGGCAACCTGAATTATCCGGACGAGGCGCGGCGCGCAAATCTTTCCGGAAAACTGATTATGGATGTCATCATGAATGCTGATGGCACCGTGCGTAGTATCAGCATTATGCGACCATCAGGACACAAGGTGATTGATGAAGCGGCCACCAGGATCGTCAACCTGGCAGCACCTTTCCCCCCCTTTCCGGAAGAGATCCTCAAGGATGCCGACATTATGCATATAACGCGCACCTGGGAGTTTTCCACGACCAATCGCCTGAAGAGCCACTAACTGAAGGGCCACTGGCTATGCCCATAGAGGGGCTTGAAGGCAACCGGGTCCTACCGGATACTATAGACATGAGCATAATCCAATCCTTGAGCAACCACTTCCTCATTGCCATGCCGGGGCTGGATGACCCCAATTTCCACCACACCACCACTTATATCTGTGAACACGATGAAAATGGCGCGCTGGGAGTTGTCATAAACCGACCGCTGGATATGCAGCTTGGTGAAATACTGCAACACATGGATATTGAGGCCAGTAACAAGGAAATTTCCTCACGCCAGGTTTACATGGGTGGCCCGGTACAGAATGACCGGGGCTTTGTTCTGCATGAACCATCCGGCGACTGGGAGGCAACGCTCAAGGTCACCGACTCAATAGGTATCACCTCATCACGTGACATCCTCCAGGCCATTGCCGCAGGCAATGGCCCGGAAAATGCTATTGTGACGCTGGGCTACGCCGGCTGGGGTGCCGGACAACTGGAAAGTGAACTCGCTGCCAATACCTGGCTGAGTGGACCGGCCAGCTCGAAGATAGTGTTTGAATTACCCAGCGAGGAACGCTGGATGGCGGCAGCCGCACTGCTGGGCGTCGATCTCAATCTTTTATCCGGCGATGCTGGGCATGCCTGATGAGTCGTGGCCATTTGCAGTTTCCCCATACTGAGCAAACAGGATAATATTGCAAACACTGCTTGGATTCGATTTCGGCACACAACGCATAGGAGTCGCCGTCGGGCAAAGTATTACCGGGACGGCTACAGCCCTGTGTACAGTGAATGCCCGCGATGAACAGCCTGACTGGGACAGGATTTCTGAATTAATCACTGACTGGCATCCAGATGCCCTGGTTGTTGGTCTGCCGCTACACGCGGACGGCAGTGATTCCAGGACCACTACGGCTGTACGGAAGTTCGTGCACCAACTAGCAGGACGCTCCCGCTTACCGGTACATATAATAGATGAAAGACTCAGCTCACACGCTGCAAAACAACTGCAACATCAGGACAAAGCTGGCAAAAAAGCAGATATCGACGCAATTGCTGCCATGATTATTCTGCAGAACTGGCTGGAAAAAGAAAACACGCATGAGTAAACTGGAAAATACAGAAACAATCATTGGCGATATGGTGAGACAACTGGGTGATTACATCAGTCGCCCGGAATACACCAACCCGGCCATCGTTGGTATTCATACCGGCGGTGTGTGGGTTGCCGAACAGTTGCACCGGCAACTGGGCATCACCGAACCACTCGGCAGCCTCGATATTTCCTTTTACCGGGATGACTTCACCCGTATCGGTATGAACCCGGTGGTCAAGCCGTCTGAATTACCCTTCAGCATTGACGACCGGCACATCATCCTTGTCGATGATGTGCTGTATACCGGCCGTACCATCCGCGCCGCACTGAACGAGTTATTTGATTTCGGCCGCCCGGCTTCAATCATGCTGGCCACCCTGATCGATCGCGGCGGGCGTGAACTGCCCATACAGGCCAACATCGTCGGACGGCATATCGAACTGGAACCTGATGAACAGATCAAACTCTCCGGGCCAGACCCGCTAACGCTGGAAATCCAGAAAACGGCATGAGCAGAGACAGTCTGCAAATTGACAGCAACGGGCAACTGCGCCACTTCCTATCTATCAGCGGACTGAATCGTCAGGTACTTAACGACATACTCGATACTGCAGAATCATTTGCCGGCGTAACTAGACAGACTGTAAAGAAAGTACCGTTGCTGCGCGGCAAGACGATTGTCAACCTGTTCTTCGAGGCCAGTACCCGCACGCGTACCACCTTTGAGCTGGCAGCAAAACGCCTGTCTGCCGACGTACTGAATATCAATATTACCCAATCCAGTGCTGCCAAGGGTGAGACCCTGCTGGATACCCTGCGCAACCTGGAAGCCATGCATGTTGACATGTTTGTTGTCCGGCATGCTGTCAGCGGTGCCGCACACTTTATTGCCAACAATGTTGCACCGCATATCCGTGTAATTAATGCCGGTGACGGGAGCCATTCGCACCCGACACAGGCAATGCTGGACATGTTTACCATCCGCCGCGTCAAGGGCCCGGACTTTGGTCGCCTGCGTGTAGCAATCGTGGGTGATATCCAGCATTCACGGGTTGCCCGCTCGCAAATACATGCACTGAACCTTCTGAACACCGGCGAGGTACGGATTGTGGCACCGAAAACCCTGATGCCTGCGCATGCAGAATCACTCGGTGCCCACGGGTTTCACGACCTGCGGGAAGGCATAAAGGATGTCGACGTCATTATCATGCTACGCCTGCAACACGAACGCATGCAAGGCGCACTGCTGCCGAGTGAACATGAATACTTTGAACTGTTCGGACTAACGGAGGACAAACTGGCGTATGCCAGCCCGGATGTTACCGTCATGCATCCGGGACCAATCAACCGTGGCGTAGAAATGGACTCCGAGGTTGCCGATGGACCACGCTCTGTCATTCTGGAACAGGTCACCCATGGCATTGCCGTACGCATGGCAGTTATGTCCATGGCCATGTCAAGCAAAGGGACCCTGGTGGAATAGCCGCATGCCTGTCGTCGACGAACAGCAAAGAATTCACATCAGCGGTGGTCGGGTAATCGACCCGGCCAACAACGTAGACATGATACAGGATGTGGTCGTTGCTGCCGGCAGGATTGTCACACTGGGCCAGGCACCGGACGGCTTTACTGCCGACAGGGAAATCGATGCCAGCGGCCAGATTGTTTGCCCGGGCCTGATCGACCTGTGTGCCCGACTGCGTGAACCGGGGCAGGAACACAAAGCCACCATTACCAGCGAATCACTGGCAGCCGCCAGCGGCGGCATAACCACCCTGTGCTGTCCACCGGACACAAATCCGGTCATCGACACACCGGCTGTAACCGAGTTTATCCGCCTGCGTGCAGAGGCCGCCGGCAAGGCACGCATTATTACACTGGCCGCCCTGACACAGGGACTTGGCGGGAAACAATTAAGCGAAATGGCCGCACTCAAAAATGCCGGCTGCGTTGGTGTCAGCAACGCCATGAAGCCACTGCTCAATCCATTGGTGCAGCGCCGTGCACTGGAATATGCTGCCACCTATGACCTGACGGTCTTTTTATATGCCAATGACCACTGGCTGGCGAACAGCGGCTGCGCACATGAAGGCCGGGTTGCCACGCGGCTAGGCCTGCCGGGCATCCCGGAGGCCGCAGAAACTGCTGCGGTTGCACGCGACCTGGCGCTGATTGAGCAAACCGGCGTCCGTGCCCACTTCTGCCGGCTGACGACCGGGCGTGCTGTACAGATGGTTGCGCGGGCACAATTTGACGGGGCAGCTGTGACCGCGGATGTTGCGGCACCTTATCTCTACCTGACGGAAATCGACGTCAGTGACTTTGACAGTCAATGTCACCTGCTGCCCCCCCTGCGTACCGTCGAGGATCGGCAGCGTTTGCGGGATGCCTTGCAGCAGGGAACATTGTCGGCCATGTGCTCGGACCATCAACCGCATGAACCGGACGCAAAACTGGGACCATTTCCTGCAACCGAGCCAGGTGTCTCCGGTCTGGATTCATTACTCCCTCTGGGGCTACAACTGGTCGACGAACAGGCTATTGAACTGAGCGAACTGATACACAGGTTGACCGCCGGCCCCGCAAAAATACTGGGACTACCTTATGGCACACTTGCTGTCGGGGCCACTGCAGATATTTGCATCTTTCATCCGGAACTGATCTGGAAGCTTGATACCGGCACGATGCAAAGTCGCGGGCACAACACGCCCTTCATGGGGCGGGAATTCAAGGGACGTGTAACCCACACGCTGCTGGCCGGGAATCTGGTCTACTCTCTGGACTGACCATGCCGAAACAAGACGGGCAATCACAGCGTAACACCCTGTTTGTAGAGGATGCAGAGATTCTGCTGCATGACAGCTACCCTGGTGAGCAGTATGTGTTACGGGTACACGCACCCGAATGTGCCGCGCGTGCATTACCGGGAAACTTCGCCCACTTGCAATGCGACCCTGCCCTGCCCATGCGCCGGCCGTTATCCATCATGCGTGCGGATACCGGGGCAGGCTGGGTGGAATTCCTGTACAAAGATGTCGGCACCGGCACACATGCACTGACCCTGCACCAACCAGGCACATCCATCAATATGATCGGGCCAATCGGTATGCCGTTTGTGACAGACCGTACTCGTCCGCGCACATTATTACTGGGTGGTGGTGTAGGCATTCCGCCCATGGTATTTCTGGCGGACCGTTTGCGCAGTGACAAACACTGGCAGCCTGTAGTTTTAATCGGATCTGAAGTCCCCTTCCCGTTTACATCACGTCCGTCACGTTTCCTGTTGCCGGGCATGCCGGATGCTGTAATTGCGGCCATGCCAATGCTGGAGGACTGGGACATACCGAGTCGCCTTGCCAGCCAGCAGGGTTATCCGGGATGTTATGAGGGCTACATTACCGGCCTGGCACGGCACTGGCTGGCTGCATTATCTGCATCGGAACGTGCTGAAATCTGTGTATTTGCCTGCGGACCGCATCCGATGCTGGCCGCAACAGCAACACTGGCCCGTGAATATGACCTGCCTTGCCAGGTTTCACTGGAAGAATTCATGGCATGTGCCGTTGGTGGCTGTGCAGGCTGTACCGTAGAGATCAACACGCCTGCAGGGCCTGCGATGAAACGTGTCTGCGTAGATGGACCCGTATTCGATGCATGGGCCGTGAACTGGGAATAGGATCGCACCCAGGCAAAAAACCGGTAACCCGTACGGCCATACCCGACACCAGGCTTATTGGTACATCCCCCGCACACCTGCGAGCCACTCAGGTACACACAGCTATTCCTGCTCCTCCAGAAATACATCGTCCATGGCCTCAGCAAACTTGTTGACATCACTCTTGTCCAGTTTGATCATCAAACGCACCTCGTTGGCAGAATCTGCAAAGTGGAGGGCATCATCCTTGGTGATCTCGCCTGCCTTGTACAAATCAAACAGGGACTGGTCGAAGGTAATCATGCCCTGCTGGGCTGACTGCTTCATGAGTTCCTTCAGCTTGTGCACTTCACCCTTGCGAATCACATCATGCACCAGCGGTGTACCCAGCAGGATTTCGACACACACCCGCCGCCCGTTACCATCAGCGCGTGGAATCAGCTGCTGGGCAAGGAAGGCCTTAAGATTCATGGACAGGTCCATAAACAACTGCGGCCTGCGTTCTTCCGGGAAAAAGTTGATAATACGGTCCATTGCCTGGTTGGCATTGTTGGCGTGCAGGGTTGCCAGGCACAAGTGGCCGGTCTCGGCAAAGGCGATAGCATTGTCCATAGTATGGCGATCACGAATCTCGCCGATCAGAATGACATCGGGTGCCTGCCGCAGAGTATTCTTCAGTGCCGTCTCGAAGGACTCGGTATCGATGCCCACTTCCCGCTGGGTAATGATGCAACCCTTGTGATCATGCACATACTCGATTGGATCCTCAATAGTAATAATATGACCGGTACCGGCCTGGTTACGAAAATCGATCATGGAAGCCAGCGAAGTTGATTTGCCGGTACCGGTTGCACCGATAAATATAATCAGGCCGCGCTTGGTCATGGCCAGATTCTTCAGGATGGGCGGCAGGTTCAGCTCCTCGAGTGACGGGATATAGGCTTCAATACGGCGCAGTACGGCACCAGCCCGGTCACGCTGGATAAAGGCACTGACACGAAAGCGTCCAACACCCTCTTCATTGATCGCGAAATTGCATTCGCGAGTTGCCTCAAACTCGTCGCACTGTGCCGGCGTCATCATGTGGGTAATGATTTCCATGGAAGATTCCGGGGTAAGCACCTCGCCGGCAACCGGAGCAGTCTTGCCATTCACTTTCATGGTTGGGGGTATACCGGCCGTCAGAAACAGGTCCGAGGCACTCTTGTCATGCATCATTTTCAACAGTGAAGATAATTCCATAGCCGTTCTCCGTATTCAGCTGGTTAGCGGAAGCTGTCCTTGTTAACAGCCTTAATACGTGCATCCTGCTTGGTAATGAAGCCCTTGGACAGGATGTCCTGGAGGTATTGATCCAGTGTCGTCATGCCGACCGCATTACCTGTCTGGATAGCGGAATACATCTGCGCCACCTTGTCCTCACGAATCAGATTACGAATCGCCGGTGTGCCAATCATGATCTCCCATGCCGCAACACGGCCTCCACCCACTTTCTTCAACAGTGTCTGCGCAATTACGGCACGCAGTGACTCGGACAGCATGGAACGCACCATGGTCTTTTCTGCAGCAGGAAACACGTCAATCACACGGTCAATGGTCTTGGCGGCCGAGGTGGTATGCAGCGTACCGAATACCAGGTGCCCGGTTTCCGCCGCAGTCAGTGCCAACCTGATGGTCTCGAGATCACGCATCTCGCCAACCAGGATGATATCCGGGTCTTCACGCAGCGCCGAGCGCAGGGCCTCGTTGAAACCGAGTGTGTCCTTGTGTACTTCACGCTGGTTAATCAGGCACTTCTTGGTTTCATGCACGAATTCAATAGGGTCTTCAATCGTAAGGATATGGGCATAGGCCTTTGCATTGATGTAATCGACCATCGCTGCCAGCGTAGTGGACTTGCCGGAACCGGTCGGCCCGGTCACCAGAACAAGACCACGCGGAGTATCTGCGATCTCTTTAAAGATTGCCGGCGTACCCAGGTCATCAAGACCGAGAATATCTGAAGGAATCGTCCGGAAAACAGCACCTGCGCCACGATTCTGGTTAAACGCATTGACACGGAAACGGGCAAGATCAGGGATCTCGAAAGAAAAATCAGTTTCGAGGAATTCCTCATAGTCCTTGCGCTGCTTGTCATTCATAATATCGTATACAAGCCCGTGCACAGTTTTATGATCCAGCGCAGGGACGTTCACCTTGCGCATATCACCGTCAACGCGAATCATCGGCGGCAGTCCTGCCGAGAGATGCAAATCCGATGCGCCATTCTTGACACTGAAGGTAAGTAGTTCAGCTATATCCATTCCAGCTCCCTTGCATGTATAGTTCTCGTCACAGACTATCGACCGTGACCCCGGATACTTGAAAAAACGTTTTGATATCGGTGACTTGTGGTGCATCATGCCTGATGCGCAGCATAAGACTCGATCATTGCCCCCCGGCACCGATCAAGCATACTGGCAAAAGTATGGCTTTTTAGCCGGGTATGGCAAGTACAAGCTTGCTACAATTTTCGTCAGGAATCAGTCACCTGAACAACACACTCCCGCCATGACCGAATCACTGCGACGACACGCAAAGATGCACAGCAAACATCCACATAGCGGCTTGTCGCGCGCGGGTTTCATCCTGTATCGTCAAAACCATGAATAACACAACCCTGACTTTCATCGGTGGCGGCAACATGGCAAGCAGCCTGATCGGTGGTTTGATTGCCGATGGCTGGGATCCTGCCCGTATCAGGGTTGCCGACACCAGTACCCAACGTCTCCAGCAACTCTCAGAGCAGTTCCCGATTACCACAACCACCAGTAACAGTGACGCTGCAAATCACGCCAACGTGATTGTGCTGGCAGTCAAACCGCAGATCATAAAATCCGTTGCGCAGGAACTTGCCGACATCGTGTCAGAACAGCAGCCACTGGTTATTTCCATCGCTGCCGGCATCCCTGCATCGGCACTGGGCAACTGGCTGGGGAAATCCGCTGCCATCGTCCGCACCATGCCCAACACACCTGCCATGGTACAGAGTGGCGCCACTGCACTGTATGCCAATGCCGCTGTCAGTGAAGGCCAGCGCAGCACTGCAGAATCCATACTGCGCGCTGTCGGCATCGCTATCTGGGTTGATGATGAAGCACAGATGGATACAGTGACCGCACTCTCCGGCAGCGGCCCTGCCTATTTCTTTTTGTTTATGGAAGCATTACAGGCTGCCGGAGAGGAACTGGGGCTGCCGGAAAGTACCGCGCGGCTACTGGCATTGCAGACCGCCTTCGGTGCTGCAAAAATGGCCCTCGAAAGCACCGAGGATGCAGCCACTCTGCGCCACCGGGTCACTTCACCTGGTGGAACTACCGAACATGCCATACGCACCTTTCAGGAGGGCGGATTCGAGGCCCTGGTCAGCAAGGCATTGCTGGCGGCTGCAGACCGGTCCCGGGAACTTGCAGCAGAATTTGGAAACGAGTCATGAACAGCAGTTACTGGACTAACCCCCTGGAGTTCTTGATCAGCACCCTGTTCAGCCTCTACATACTGACTGTCATGCTACGTTTCATACTTGGTGCCGTACGTGCCGATTTCTATAATCCGGTCAGCCAGTTTCTGGTACGCATAACCAATCCCCTGCTGCTCCCGATGCGCAGAGTCATCCCCAGCTTCAGACAATACGACACTTCTGCCCTGCTGCTGATGCTGGTGTTGCAACTGGTTTCACTGGTTATTGTGATCATGCTACGCGGTGTCAGCGTACCTTTTGTTACCCTGCTGCTGGTCGCCATCGGCGAACTCGTCATCCTGGCGTTCAATGTATTTATCTTCGCTATTGTCATCCAGGTCATTCTCAGCTGGGTAAACCCGGGCAATTACAACCCCGTCAATGCACTGCTCTCTGGCATTACCAGACCGGTAATGGGGCCGATTCAGCGGCTCATACCACCAGTCTCGGGAATAGACCTGTCACCGCTGGTTGCACTGATTGGCCTGCAGGTACTGAAAATGCTGGTTCAGCCACTGTTCGGCTGATATCTACTGCCCCGGCTGCCGGGTGGATGCACTGCTTTGAACACAGTTAACATATGTAATGGTCTATAATCACAACAAGCAAACATGGGAGAGAGAGAAATGCACCCGGTAAACCGTATGATGTCACTGCTAACAGGGATGCTATTGCTGTTCCCGTTAGCCGTTGCCGCCGAAAACTCAAAGGACTTCGGGCAATATGTAATTCACTACAACGCGATGGCAACAGATTTTCTGCCACCGGAAATTGCACGCCAGTACCGTATTACCCGCAGCCGGAACCGCGGCATGGTCAACATCACTGTATTGAAAAAGATTCTTGGCAACCCCGGACAACCGGTTCACGCACGGATTGAGGTCACCGCAAGCAACCTTGCCGGTCAGAGTCGCCGTATCCACACACGGGAAATACGCGATGGTAACGCCATTTACTATATCGGCGAGTTCGGCGTTGCCAACGAGGAAACCCTGAAATTCACTGTGCGGGCACGTCCGCAAGGTACTCAGGAAGACGTTGAGGTCGGATTCAGCCAGGACTTCTACACGCATTGAAAGCAGGAAACCTTCTGCGAGCGTCACCCTGAAACGACTGGCAGTTGGCTACACTTCACTGAGAATTGCATCAAAATCAGGAATAAAACTCCATTAATGGCACTGACCGTTTCCTATAGCACCAAAAAATCATTTAGCCTGATTGACAGGAAACCCATGGCCGGATGAGCCTGGCCGCCCCCCGGACAGGCAACTGGCGCTCGGCCCTGTCCGTCTATACCCGGCCACGGGTCGTCAGTATGGTGTTTCTCGGCTTCGCAGCCGGCCTGCCGTTCCTGCTGGTCTTTACCACGCTGTCTGCCTGGCTAACAGAAGCCGGCATTTCGCGCACCACTATCGGCTTTTTCAGCTGGGTCGGCATCACCTATTCAATCAAGGTCTTCTGGGCACCGGTCATCGACCGTTTGCCATTCCCGCTGCTGACACGTGTGTTCGGCAAACGCCGCAGCTGGATGCTGGTAGCCCAGATCACCATCGCCATCGGCCTGGCCGGCATGGCATTGACCGACCCGGGCAGCAACCTGACACAGCTGGCGCTGTTCGCCCTGCTGGTTGCCTTCGGCTCCGCCACACAGGACATCACTATAGATGCCTGGCGTATCGAGGCAGTCGAGCGTAGCTTGCAGGGCGCAATGGCAGCGACCTATGTGCTCGGCTACCGACTGGCACTGCTGACCGCTGGCGCCGGCGCACTGCACCTCGCCGAGCTGACCAACTGGTCGCTGACCTACATCATCATGGCTGGATTGATGGGCATCGGCATGCTGACAACATTAAGCATTCCGGAACCATCACACCCTGCTAACCCGCGCACAGAGGTGCTGGAGTCCCGACTGGAATCCTGCATCGGCGTCGCTGGCCGGCAGGGACTTGCTGCGCGCATTGCCGCCTGGTTCGCGGATGCCGTGGTCGGCCCCTTCGTGGAATTCTTCGAACGCAACGGCCGACTGGCGGTTCTGATTCTGCTGCTGGTCGGCTGCTACAAGCTCAGCGACATTACCATGGGCGTCATGGCAAACCCCTTCTATCTCGACCTCGGTTTCACCAAGGCAGATATTGCCAACGTTACCAAGATTTTCGGTTTCTTCATGACCATCGTCGGCGCCGGCCTCGGCGGCATCCTGGTGGTACGCTTCGGCATCCTGCGACCACTTCTGGCCGGGGCAATCCTGGTGGCAAGTACTAACCTGCTGTTCGTCTGGCTGGCAATCAGCCAACCATCGCTGCTCCACCTTGCTGTCGTCATCAGCGCTGACAACCTCAGTGGCGGGTTGGCAACATCCGCGTTCATCGCTTGGTTATCCAGCCTGACGAACACCAGCTACACTGCCACGCAATACGCCCTGTTCAGTTCGCTGATGACACTACCGGCGAAATTCATTGGCGGATTTGCCGGCGTGGTGGTAGATACAACCGGTTACGCCAGTTTCTTCCTGTATGCCGGCCTGCTCGGTATACCGGCAATCCTGCTGGTTATTTCCCTTATGAGAAACAACCCGGCTCAACCACAAAGTCAAACATAACAATATATTTTATATCGATTTTTTCGACATCACGAATCATGCCAGCCCGATCCAGACTTTTCCTGGATCTATACCAGAGACATCTGGCACCGCTCTATAAAGGTATTTTATAGGCATTCAACCCGTTATCGACTACCCTTTAACAAGGGGAGAAAGAATAACGATGGATAAACGTTCAAAAGGACAGCGTCGCTGGGGACTCGATCACGAGCTTCCTGTCAAGGACAGTGATGGCGTAATAGTGGTGACCGACCGCCGGCAGTTAACCGATCGACGCCTCGACAATACCAGTCTTGAAGACCGCTTAATAATGTTCTCGGAAATGCCTGTCGTCGATCTCGAGTTCATCGAGAACGACTAGCCGCCACTCTGGATATGATGGGTACGTCACGTTGACCCTTTACCCATCCTGCGTTTTTATGGATATTGCGACTTTACCCGGCCTGCAACACCTGCGTTTAAGGCAGGGTGGGTAAAGCCAAGCGTACCCGTCAGGCACCCGGTTATCCGCCCCTACAAACTGTAATCGTAGTCCATGATCAACGGTGCATGATCCGAGAAACGTTTGGTCTTGTAGATACGGGCAGTCTGTACCTGCTGCCCAATAGCCGGTGTTGTGACCTGATAATCGATCCGCCATCCGACATTCTTCGCCCAGGCCTGGCCCCGATTCGACCACCAGGTGTACTGGTCTGCATCCTGGTTCACGGCGCGAAACGCATCCACGAAACCGACCGGCCCGAATAGCTCATCCATCCAGGTGCGCTCTTCCGGCAAAAAACCGGAATTCTTTCGATTGCCTCGCCAGTTCTTGAGATCAATTTCCCGGTGCGCAATGTTCCAGTCACCGCACAGGATATATTCACGCCGGTTCAATTTCAGCTTGCGCAACCAAGGCATAAAACGTTCCAGAAAACTAAACTTGACCGCCTGGCGTTCTTCGCTGGATGAACCGGATGGCAGATACAGCGAAACTACGCTCAGTGGCCCGAAACATGCCTCTATATAACGCCCTTCAGCATCCACATCAGGCCATCCCAGACCGGTTTTTACCTTGTCCGGCTTGTGTTTACTGTATATTGCCACGCCGCTATAACCCTTTTTCTCGGCATCATGAAAGTAGGCATGCCAGCCACGCGGGTGGAACACCTTGTCCTCCAGCTGCTGCACCTGCGCCTTGGTTTCCTGGATACAAACAACATCTGCCTGTTGGCGCACCATCCACTGGAAGAAACCTTTCCTTGCAGCGGCACGGATGCCGTTAACATTGACCGTAATAATGCGCATATTTCCCCCCCGAATGATTCGGCGTGTATGATACCGAGCCCGGCTATTCTTAACGACCCTTGACTGCCATGAAAGACTATCAACACGACTTCATCGACTTTGCCATCAGTGCCGGTGTATTACGCTTTGGCGAGTTCACGCTGAAATCAGGCCGGACCAGCCCCTACTTCTTCAATGCAGGCCTGTTCAATACCGGTGACCACCTGGCCCGGCTGGGCCGCTGTTATGCTCAGGCAATTGTGGAAAGTGGCACCGAATTTGATGTCTTGTTTGGCCCTGCCTACAAGGGTATCCCGCTGGCGGCAGCGACCAGTATTGCACTGGCTGATCATCATCAGCGCAATACCCCCTGGTGTTTTAACCGCAAGGAAGCGAAAGACCATGGTGAGGGTGGCAACCTGGTGGGTGCCGGTCTGTCCGGCAGGATCATGGTGATTGATGATGTCATCACCGCCGGTACGGCCATCCGCGAGTCTGTGGAAATCATCCAGGCCGCCGGAGCAACCCTGTCCGGTGTTGTCATTGCGCTGGATCGCCAGGAACGTGGCCGCGACCAGCGCTCTGCCATCCAGGAAGTCGAGGAATCACTCAGGATCACGGTGACCTGTATTGTGACACTGGCACACCTGCTGGAATATCTGCAGAACACACCGGGGCGTGCTGAAGATGTAGAAAAAATAACCGCTTATCGTGAACAATACGGCGTATAAAGCGACAGGCTCCTAGTCAGTGTTGATTTCAATCGATATTTGCGCACCGTCCAGATCACCGGAAAACTCCTGTGCGTCATCATCGAGCAGTATTTTACCCTTGACCAATACTGATTTCTCCCGCGGCTGTTCGCCAAAGAAATCCGGCAGCAGTCTGTCCTGACCCGTATCAGTTCCGGTGGTTTCCGGCCCC
>JASJGW010000137.1:0-3449 GCA_033791305.1 Gammaproteobacteria bacterium
CGGGGCAGTGATCAGGGTGGATAGCTTGTCGACAATGTCATGAACTGACTTAAGATCCGCCAGCATCTCATTCGGCACCTCGATGTCAAACCGGTCCTCGATGACATACGCGATCGAAATGGCATCGAGCGAACTGACGCCAAGTTCCGACAGGGATGAGTTCAGGCCTATGCTGGAGGGATCCAGACCCTTCTGATTCGAGATCGCCATTATCACAGCGTCTGCAAGAATTTGGTTCATGGCTCTGGGCCTGTTTGCCTGCATAACACAGGTAAGTCGGATGGCTAGACTAACATTAATTTCGACAGTTTCCAATGACTTGAGCACTTCATACCCGTTACCGTGCCGGCTGCGTGAATACCTGTGTCCGGGTATTCAATGCTTTGATTCTGTGCGAGTTATACGTTAGCCTACCTGCCTATTCAACGGTGAATTAAAGTACAGCCTACTCATTTATCCAAATAACCATGCAAAAGGATACTGAACAGCAGATTACCAGTCCCTGGCAGACGCTGCTGGAAGGCCTTCGGAACAGGCCGGACTCGGAACACGAGCAAGCGCTGATCCGGATCATCATTGTTACCTGCGTGATGGCCTACTTGCTGATATTCCGTGAAGCAAGTTACGGAACCGTATCGAACGGGTCGCTGGCGGCGGTCTTCGGCAGCTTGCTGGTATTTTCTGTCGCGATGCTGGCAGCCATTTTGCTTCGACCGGGTAAATCAGCTGTCCGCCGTATCGTTGGCATGGTGATCGATCTCGGGATGACCACGTACTGGATGTCCGTAACCGGGGAACTCGGTTCGCCGTGGTATCCCCTGTATCTTTGGATTTCCTTTGGGTATGGCTTCCGCTATGGCGTGAAGTACCTCTACCTTTCCGCGGCCCTGTCAGTTGCCGGTTTCAGTATTGTTCTGATGATGGCACCTTTCTGGGCTCAGCATACCGGTCTCTCCATGGGGCTATTGATTGCGTTGATTGTTTTGCCCGGGTACGTGGCCCCACTGCTGAAACGGATCACCCAGGAACGCAAGCGTGCAGAGGAGGCCAACCGCTCCAAGAGCGATTTCCTTGCCAGGATGAGCCATGAAATCCGCACTCCTTTGAACGGCATTATCGGCTCGGGTGAATTACTCAGGTCCTGCAATCTTGCCAGCGAGGAGCGGGAATATGCCGATACCATCCACGCCTCGGGAGAGACTCTGTTGCGCCTGATCGAGGATATCCTGGATATTTCAAAGATCGAGTCAGGTGTGCTCACACTTGAGCAAGTGGACTTTGATCTCCATGAACTCATCCATTCCACAGTGCGGATGTTTCAGCTGCAGGCAAAGGCAAATGGAATACAGGTTGGCAGTTCTATTGGCCTGGATACACCTTTCAGCCTGCATGGTGATGTATTGCATTTGCGGCAGATACTGACCAATCTGGTCGGAAATGCCATCAAGTTCACCGGCGAGGGGAGTGTTGATCTGCGTTGTAATACGATCCGGCGGGGGCGTAATCGTAGCCTGATACATTTTGAAGTGGTGGATACCGGTATCGGTATTCCGGAAGCGGTACAGCATCATATCTTCGAGAAATTCTCGCAGGGGGACGAGAGCACAACCCGGCGCTATGGCGGCACCGGCCTGGGCACGGCTATTGCCAGGCAGTTGGTCGAATTGATGGGTGGGCGTATCGGTTTTCGCAGTACCCCGGGTATTGGGACCGAGTTCTGGTTCGACATCGAATTCACGCAGCAGGTTGCGGATGAAACGAGCCTGCAGAAGCTCCAGGATTGCCGTGTGCTGCGCCTCAGTCCGACCGTCGGGGATGATACGGAAGTTGTCCGCTATCTGGATGACTGGAGTGTGTCATACCGTAACGTTCGTAACGGTCGGGAGGCACTCCGCCTGTTGAACGCTGAACACCTTCTAACCTCGCCGTTTGAGGTATTGATCCTCGACCGTATGCCTGTTGACGCGGGTATTCAGAATCTGTTGCTGGCATTGCGCACGAGGGCCGGACTGCAGGATTTGACCGTGCTGATCATTGGCGGGGAAGGGCAGGATATTCCAGCGCAGGATACCGGCGCCAACACCGTTTATACCCTGCCAAGTCCGGTAGACAAGAGCCTGCTGTTCAATGCCCTGCATGCATCACATGTGCGCCCCTTCGATAATACGGGTGTTATTAATCTGACGGAACACATCACGCGCGGGTACGCTATCCCCCGCAAGCTGAAGATCCTTGTCGCAGAAGATAACGCCACCAGTCGCATGGTGGTTGGCCGTCTGCTCGAACGTGCAGGTCATGACTGTCGCCTGGTGAAAGATGGCCAGGAAGCGCTCGATGCTCTACAGCAGGATGCATTTGATCTGGCGATCGTCGATATGCACATGCCGGTTGCCGATGGTATTGAGGTATTCAGGTTATACCGGTTCGCTAATGCCGGTAAACCGGGGATCCCTTTCGTTATGCTGACGGCGAATGCAACCGTTGAGGCCAGACAGGATTGCAAGGAGGCGGGTATTCAGTATTTTTTGACCAAGCCGGTTTCCTCATCACTATTGCTGAAAATTATTGCCAGGGCTGCCGGCGATGCCCCGCTAGAGGAATGCCCGGGTAGCGGGAATGTGATCATCTCTGCAGGGAGTCGTGCCAGGCCCTTGGTGGTTGTTGATCGTGATGTGCTGGCCGATATTGCCTGTATTGGCAGCAGCAGCGATTTTGTCCAAAAACTGATGCAGCAGTTTCTTCATGATGGACAGCAACTGCTGCAGGGGATGAAGGATGCCCTGAACGGAAATGATATGCTGCATTTCACTGATCTGGCTCATGCGCTGAAAGGATCAGCAGCCTATCTGGGGCTTCTGGAACTGGCCGACCAGGCGAGCCGCGCGAATGCTCTGGTTGACGGGGAACCGGCACAGTGCAGAGATTGTCTCCAGCACATGGAAGCCGCCTTTGTCCGGGCGAAGGCGGCCCTGGAGACAGAACTGGAACACGCCAAGCCTGCCTTGCATTGAGCTGCTGCGACACAGTTGGCATCACGCCAGGTGAGCATGCCGGTTAGTGACAGACCACCTTCCCGTGATGCAGGTTCGCTGCCGCCAGGTGCCGCCAGGTGCCGCGATCCAGTGTCAGCCGCTAGGCGGCAGCACTGCTGACCTGTTCGACGTACATAACTGGAAGCTGTTGTGGCTGCTCTGCAAGCGCCTTCACGGGGGGCGCATCCCAGCGTTTGTTCTGGACCTCCAGCAGGTACTCCATCAGCCGCATATTTTTGTTGCTTACTTGCAGGGCGGTATCGACCCAGATATCGACGATGGCTGACAATTCCTCGTATGAAACCGGGTTAACTTCGGCCATGGCGCGTTCCAGACCACGAAATCCCGTAATGCGATTCCGGCGCTCCCCGATTAAAGCATGCACCGCTCTGGTTCCTTCACCATCGGCTGCGACCT
>JASJGW010000138.1:0-3166 GCA_033791305.1 Gammaproteobacteria bacterium
GCCCCGTTGAGACGCTCCAGGAACAATCTGTAGTCTTTAATCTGCATGGCATTAAAACCCTGACAACCTTTATGGCGCAGGCCATTTGCATAATCATCCCGGTAGGAGAGCAACTCATCCAGCTGTCTCCGCATACCTTCATATGCCCTGTTACATTCAGCAACACTTTGCGCAGCAGCTTCTGCCTGCTGTTGTACCATTTCTGCTACAGGTTGCATTCTCTTGCACGAATTCATAACTTATGTCCTTCTGTTAATGCATTACCAGCAACCTGAACTGGCCTCAGTAGCTCATCAAGTTGTTCCAGACTATTACCAAAAGTAATTCCCTGGCTGTTACCCTGCCGTAAAAAATCAAGCAACTGTGACTGACAAGCAATTGCCTCGTCTATCCGGGGATCACTGCCATGCTGGTACGCCCCGACCGCAATGAGATCCTTGTTTTGCTGATAGGTAGAATAGAGCTGCCTGAAACGTTGTGCTGCCTGCAGATGCTCTGGCTCGGCTATGTCATGCATGACACGACTAATCGATGCCTCCACATCAATTGCCGGATAAAGACCGCTTTCAGCAATCTCACGTGACAACACCAGGTGACCATCAAGCGTTGCTCTTGCCGCATCTGCAATCGGATCATTTTGATCATCACCCTCAGCCAATACAGTATAAAAAGCTGTAATCGACCCACTCCCGCTGTCGCCATTGCCCACTCGTTCCACCAGCTGGGCAAGTTTGGCAAAGACCGAAGGTGGATAGCCCTTGGTCGCCGGTGGCTCACCAATTGCCAGCCCTATTTCACGTTGCGCCTGGGAAAAACGCGTAAGTGAATCCATCAATAACAGGACCTTTTGACCACGATCACGGAAATATTCTGCAATCGCAGTTGTAAGCCATGCACCATGCATACGCATTAACGGTGGCTGATCAGCAGGGGCTGCCACCACCACAGCACGCGACAAGCCCTCTTCGCCAAGTATATTCTGTACAAATTCCTTGACCTCGCGCCCACGCTCTCCAATGAGACCGACAACAATGACATCTGCATCCGTATAACGTGTCATCATGCCAAGCAACACACTCTTGCCGACACCGCTCCCGGCAAACAAACCCATGCGTTGTCCACGTCCGACGGTCAGCAGGGCATTAATCGAACGTACACCAACATCCAGCGTCTCGGTAATTGCTTGCCGTGCCAGGGGATTAATCAAACGCCCTGTCAGTGGCACACGGGTATCCGTAAGCACAGGGCCTTTCCCATCAAGCGGTCGCCCCGAAGCATCCACTACCCTGCCTAACAAACCATCACCGACAACTGCTTCACACACCTGTCTTGATGGTATTACACGTGCATTGGGTGTCAGCCCGCGGATGTCTCCAGTCGGCATAAGTATTGTTTTATCACCAGAGAACCCGACCACCTCCGCTTCGATCCGGTTACCCGCCGAGGCCAGCACATCACAACGCGCGCCGACAGGAGCCTGGCAACCAACTGCTTCCAGCGTCAGTCCCACCATTCGAACCAGCTTGCCCTCGACAACCAGTGGCACGGGTGTGTCAAGTCGTCTTCGAAATTCAGAAAGTCGATGCGCCCAGAGTCCACTGCGTTGTGCCACTGGAATCCCGGTAGCCGCGTTCATTCCGACGTCTCCTCGTCACTTTCGCCACCAGCAAGTGAAGCAATAATGTTATTAAGACGCGCTGCAACGGTTGCATCAACCCGGGAGGTGTCAGTGGCTACCCGGCAACCGCCACGTTCAACAGAAAGGTCCTCGATTATGTGCCACTGTGTTTCACTATCTGATGCCGGTAACAGCTTATGAACCAGTTCTGCATCTTGCGGGTGCAGATGTAACTGCAGATTGCACGAAGCACTCGGTAACACAGCCACTGCCTTATGCACTACTGTCATAATCTGTTCAGGATTTGCCCTGATTTCATTCCCCACTAACTGGCGAACAATCATAAAGACAAGCTCCAGCAGTTCTTCTTCCACTTTCCGGTCCAGCTCCTCAAATGGACGTGTCAGGGTACACATAAGTTGCTCGAGCTTACCGGCCTGTTCTGCCATTGCCTGCCTGCCTGCCTCCTGTCCCTCTCTGCGACCACGATCAAAGCCTTCCTGGTAAGCCTGCTGCTGAAATTTTTCCAGCTCTCCGGCCGCCATCTGGCCAGAACGATCAATTTCGGATTCTCCCAGTTCAGGCAGACTCCAGCGCTGACAATTGCTCTCCTTATCCACAGTTATATCGCTAGACATATTCGTCGCCACCCTTACCGCCCAGCACAAGGTCTCCGGACTCTGCCATACGTTGTGCAACAACAAGGATCTCCTTCTGGGCATCCTGCACTTCACTTAGTTTCACTGGCCCCTTGGTTTCCAGATCATCGCGCAACATCTCGGCTGCACGTTTGGACATATTCGAGAATATCTTTTCACTAATTTCATCATCCGCACCCTTAAGTGCGATAACCAGCGATTCAGATGACACCTCACGCAGCAATGCCTGAATACCCCGATTGTCAACATCCTTCAGATTTTCGAACACAAACATCAGTTCAGATATTTCCTGGCCGAGGACTTCATCTACATCGGTAATACCCCTGGAAAGCGCAGTCTCATCGTCTTTACCCAGATAATTAAGCAAGTCGGCCACTGTTTTTGTACCACCCGCACTGGATGGTTTTACTCCGCCTGATGAACTGAACTGTGTTGCAAGAATTTCATCGAGTTCTTTCAGGGCGGATGGATGGATCGCATCCATCCGCGCAACACGCATCAGGATATCGACACGACTTTCTTCCGGCAGCTCTTTCAGAACAGTGGCCGCTCGATCTGAATCAAGCTGCGACAGAACGATGGCAACAATCTGCGGATGTTCCTTCCTGATCACATCGGCAACTACCAGCGGGTCCATCCATTTCAGGGTTTCCAATCCTTTGGAATCACTTCCGTCAAGCACATGATTAAGTAAATTTCCGGCTTTCTCTGCACCAAAGGCCTGCTCCAGCACATTACTTACAAACTGATCAGAGCTGGCCCCCAATGATGACTGTCCACTGGCATCTGTAACAAAATTACCCAGCACCGCGCCAACCTGTTTTTCTGCACCACCGGATAACGAGGACATGGCTGCGCTGACTTTTTGTACTTCTCGCGGCTCCATATT
>JASJGW010000139.1:0-6418 GCA_033791305.1 Gammaproteobacteria bacterium
CCTGTCATGCCAATACCCGCAAGCTGGTTGCGGCCCTGACGGCGAGCGAATGTGTCGAGCCGGTCTTTAACAGGCCGTATTTCCACGAGGCGGCACTGCGCTTCTCACTGCCACTGGATAACGTCATGCGACCACTGCACGCACATAACATCCTGCCGGGTTATGCGCTGGCACAGGACTATCCGGAGCTGGGTGACAGCTTGCTGGTATGTGCCACGGAGATGCGTTCAGATGCGGACATCGAGACGTACGCAGGTCATCTGGGCAGGGTTATACAGACACAGACTGTGGCGGGTTGCCCGGTCAAGCCAAAGATGGCCTGAAGGTCATCATCTCAACAACAGTAAACAGGGGAAAATAATGGCAACAGTGACATTGCAAGGCAATACCTTTAATACCAGCGGTGAACTGCCGGCAGTTGGCGGTGATGCACCGGACTTTCATCTGGTTGACGGGAAACTGAACGATGTCCGGCTGGCTGAGTACAGCGGCAAGAAGGTCATACTGAACATCGTGCCCAGTCTTGATACCCCTACATGTGCCACATCCACGAAGAAGTTCAACGAGAAGGCTGCAGGCCGTGATGATGTCGTGGTACTGGTGGTATCTGCCGATTTGCCGTTCGCACAGGGACGTTTTTGCAGTACCGAGGGCATCGAGAATGTTGCACCCTTGTCCATGATGCGCACGCGCGCCTTTGCCAATGACTACGGCGTGCTGATAACAGACGGGCCGCTGGCCGGTATTACCGCACGTGCCATTGTTGTGATTGACGAGGGTGGCAAGGTTCTGTACACCCAACTGGTTCCCGAGATAGCCGACGAGCCCGATTACGATGCAGCACTGGCTGCACTATAACCGGCTGCACTGGATAGTTGGATAAAACTAATGCTTATATTTGAACAATCTCACAGTGGCCGTCGGGCACTTGCACAGGCGCCGATGCAATCAGCCGACACCTCGGATATTCCGGCCAGTATGCTGCGCACGGATGAGCCCGGCCTGCCATCGACCTCCGAGATGCAGGTGGTCAGGCATTACACCCGGCTGTCGCAGAAGAACTTTTCCATCGATACCCAGTTCTACCCGCTGGGTTCCTGCACCATGAAATACAATCCGCGGGCCTGTAATACGCTGGCCATGTTGCCGGGGTTTCTGGCACGCCACCCGCTGGCACCGGCATCCATGGGGCAGGGTTTTCTTGCCTGTATGTATGACTTGCAGGAAATACTGAAAGAAGTAACCGGCATGCAGGCAGTGACCCTGACGCCGATGGCTGGTGCGCAGGGAGAGTTTGCCGGTGTGGCGATGATTCGTGCTTACCATGATGCGAACGGTGATTCCGGGCGTACGGAAATCCTGGTGCCGGATGCGGCGCATGGCACCAATCCGGCAACCGCAGTAATGTGCGGTTACAAGGTGCACGAGATACCTACCGATGCCCAGGGCGATGTGGATGTGGAGGCGCTGAAGCAGGCAATCGGGCCGCAGACGGCAGGAATCATGCTGACAAACCCATCCACACTGGGGGTGTTTGAACGACGTATTGAAGAAATCGCTGCCCTGATCCACGAGGCGGGTGGGCTGTTGTATTACGACGGCGCAAACCTGAATGCGATTCTTGGCAAGGTGCGACCTGGCGACATGGGGTTTGACGTAATTCACATGAACCTGCACAAGACATTTTCAACGCCGCACGGTGGCGGCGGGCCCGGCGCCGGTCCGGTCGGTGTGAGCAAGCGCCTTGAGCCGTTCATGCCGGTGCCTGTTGTTGGCTATGACGGTGACGAGTATTACTGGATTACCGAAGCGGTGCGTCCACAAAGCATTGGCCGACTGTCCGCCTTCATGGGGAATGCCGGTGTGCTGATGCGTGCCTATATCTATGCCCGTATGCTGGGGCGTGAAGGGATGCACCGGGTGGCCGATTACGCCACGCTGAATGCCAACTACCTGATGGCCAGGTTGAGCGAGGCCGGTTTCGAAGTTGCCTTCCCCGGGCGTCGCGCAACCCACGAGTTCATTATTACCCTGAAGCGTCAGCAGAAGGAACTGGGTATTACCGCCATGGATTTTGCCAAACGGCTGCTGGACTACAACTTCCATGCGCCGACCACCTATTTTCCGATGCTGGTGCCTGAATGCCTGCTGATCGAACCGACCGAGACCGAGACCAAGGAAGAACTGGATGCGTTTGTGGCGGCGATGATCAGGATTCAGGAGGAAGCAGAGAACAGTCCGGAGCTATTGAAGGAAGCACCGCATAGCCAGCCGGTTCGGCGTCTTGATGAGGTTCGCGCCGCCAAGCAACTGGATCTTGCCTGGAGTGGACCGGCCGATTAGGCAACTGCTCTCCGTATTGTTCCAACATGGCTACTGATCCCGAGAACACCGGTATTCGCAGGCTGATCAATGCCACCGGCTATTCCCTGCAGGGATTGGCAGCGGCCTTTCGTCACGAGACGGCCTTCAGACAGGAAGTTGCCCTCACCGTGATACTGGTGCCACTGGCCCTGTGGCTGGGACAGACCGGCCTGGAACAGGCATTATTAATTTCTGTCTGGGTGCTGGTGCTGTTATTTGAGTTGATGAACTCGGCCATCGAGGCGGTAGTCGACCGGGTTGGCCCGGAATTACACGAACTGTCCGGTCGTGCCAAGGACATTGGCTCAGCCACGGTGATGGTTGCACTGCTAAATGCAGCCGTGGTGTGGCTGCTGGTGCTGGTCTTCTGATATGTTCCGGCGCCTGCGGGAAAAAAACTTTTCAATAATACTAACCTGATTCAGGGATTACCTTATGTCAGCACTCATCTGCGGTTCGTTTGCCTACGACACCATCATGGTGTTCCAGGATAAATTCAAACACCACATCCTGCCCGACAAGGTGCACATGCTGAATGTGTCCTTTTATGTGCCCGATATGCGTCGTGAATTCGGTGGCTGTGCCGGGAACATCGCCTATAATCTGAAGCTGCTGGGTGGAGTGCCGGTGCCAATGGGAACGGTTGGTCGTGATTTTGGCCCGTACGCTGACTGGATGGACCTGGTGGGGCTTGATTGCACACATGTCACGCTTGCCGAGGACAGGTATACCGCGCAGGCCTATATCACAACGGATATGGATGATAACCAGATTACGGCCTTTCATCCCGGTGCGATGGATGCATCACATCAGAACAGCGTGAGTGATGCAACCGGTATCACGATCGGTATTCTTTCACCGGACGGACGCCAGGGGATGCTGGAACATGCGAGCCAGTTTTTCGATGCCGGAATTCCCTTTATCTTTGACCCGGGGCAGGGGCTGCCCATGTTTGATGGTGACGAGCTGAAGGGTTTTATCGACAGGGCTACCTGGGTCAGTGTCAATGACTACGAGTTGCAGATGCTGCGGGAACGTACCGGTCTGTCACCTCACGAGATCGCAGAACGGGTAGCGGGGCTGATTGTGACGCTGGGTGGCGAGGGTTCGCACATCTATACAGAAAATAAGCGCATTGATATTCCGGCAGCCGCTGTCAGTGAAATGAACGATCCTACCGGTTGCGGCGATGCCTACCGGGGCGGCCTGTTATTTGGCTTGATGAACGGGCTGGACTGGGAAACAACTGGCCGTGTTGCGGCGCTCATGGGTGCGATCAAGATGGAGCACCATGGCACCCAGAATCACAGCTTTACCCTGGACGAGTTCAGGGCGCGTTACCAGGAGAGCTTTGGTAGCGCACTTGCCTGAAGGGCGGTCTGCAACCGATTTGTCCGGGTAACCAGGCAGTCAGTGAGTCGAGAACAACCGGCTGTTTGTTGTTACATGGCTGGCCAACCTTCCTGGTGGTATCCGGGATATGCGCTAGCCATGAACCCCGGTTTACGGGGCTGGTCTGCACTGAGCGTCGGGAACAGACAACGGAGAGAGCTTGATGACCCTGTCAATATTACGCCAGTCCTTGATCTGCATTCTGGTTTTATTACTGCTTGCAATGTCCGGTATTTCAGGCGCTGATCAGGATGTCGAGAAAACCATCTTCCTGGTCAATGAGTCCGATCGCATCGTCGCCGTCAATGCGGAAACCGGCCAGTTCTTTGATCTTGTCCTGAGTGCCAAGGAAAGGATTTATGATCGCATTGTCGCCAATGGTGTGGCCATACTGGTAACCAACCAGCGTTTTGCCGGTGTCAGTAACTATCCTTCCGGCTGGGGCAGTGTGCGCAGAAAGGCAGGGGAGAAAATCGTCAGTGCAGAGGCGGCCGACCATTCGGCGCTGGTCGTGACATCAGACCGTATTCTTGTGTTTAACGGCAAGACCGGTGCCTGGTCAGAGAGGCGGCGCTAGTTCCCTTTCTTCAATAATTCTCCAAGCGCTGCCAGTGGATTGTGTGTGACTGTCTCACGGTTTTTTCCAGATGCATCGGTGTTGCCTGTGCTTTCACCATCCAGATAGCGCGCATGCTCATTGTCGTGGCAGTACAGACATAACAGTTCCCAGTTGCTGCCGTCCTCCGGGTTATTGTCATGATTGTGGTCGCGGTGATGAACAGTCAGTTCCTGCAGGTTCTCACGGGTAAATTCCCGGGAGCAGCGGCCACATATCCAGGGGTACATCTTTAATGACCGTGCCCGGTAATCCTGCTCGCGGCTGGCACGGTTGCGCTGTGCCGCGGCGACAATCTCGTCCAGTTTTTTGCTGTTTGATGAAGGCGTATTTTTTGGCATATTTATCTGCATCCCCGGTTGGGTTAACTGTCAGGTGTCCTGTTATTCAAGCGGATGTTAACCCGACTCTCGAGTGAGGACACGAGGGTTATACGATATTAAGGGTAACTGCTGATTGATTCAATGAACCAGGGCAGCGTCAGTCCTTGTCCTGTTCCGGATTACTATCAGTACCTATCAAAGCGCTGATTTCATGTGCCGGCACCGGCCTGCTCAGATAATAACCCTGAATTTCGTGACACTGCTCATTCGCGAGGTAACTCAACTGTTCTGCCGTTTCGACGCCCTCGGCAATCACGCGCAAGTCCATGTTATTGGCCATGGAGATGACTGCCCTGGTGATCGCCGCATCTTCGGTACTTGTTAGTAACTCGCGTATAAACATCTGGTCGACTTTGAGCCGGTCGATAGGGAAACGCTTGAGGTAGCTCAGGCTGGAATACCCGGTACCGAAGTCGTCGATGGCAAGCTGTACCCCCAGGGCCTTGAGATCATTCAGAATAAGAATGGCACCCTCGGCATCCTGCATCAACAGGCTCTCCGTGATTTCCAGTTCCAGGGATCCGGGGTCCAGGCCGGTTTCCTTGAGCACCTCCCTGACCAGCTGTAAAAACCCGGGATGCATAAACTGCCGTACCGAAATATTCACAGCTATCCGTTCAACGGGTACCCCCGTTTCCTGCCAGGCCTTGAGCTGGGCACAGGCAGACCGCAACACCCATTCCCCGATAGGAATAATCAGACCACTGTCTTCCGCCATCGGAATAAACCTGTCAGGCGGTACATTGCCCAGTTCCTCGTTCTGCCAGCGCAGCAGGGCCTCTACGGCAATGATCCGGCCACTGGCGAGTTCCTGCTGTGGCTGGTAGTGCAGTCGCAGTTCATTGCGTTCCAGCGCCTTGCGCAGCTGGTTTTCCATCGTGAGCCGCTCAAGTGCACTCACATTCATGGCATTGTTGTAGAGTTGAAAATGATTTTTACCGCGACGCTTGGCTGAATACATGGCGGTATCTGCATTCCTGAACAGTACCTCCGTATTATCCCCGTCTTCCGGAAACACAGCGATACCGATAGTGGGTGTAATGACGACTTCATGGCCTGCCAGGTTCAGTGGACGCATTAATGCGTCCATGATGCGTTGGGCCACCACAGCCGCGTCCCCGCTGTCACGTATCTCCGTGAGCAGTATGGTGAATTCATCACCACCGAAGCGGGCCACCATGCTTGTAGAGACATTTTCAGTTGTGTGTCCGATAATGTCACTGGTTCGCAGACACTCTAGCAGGCGCTCTGCAATGGCCTTCAGTAACAAATCACCGATAGTGTGGCCGAGCGTATCATTGATACGCTTGAAATCGTCAAGATCCAGAAACAGGGCGGCCAGCTTCTGTTGATGGCGCCTGGCTGACTTGATCGACTGGTCCACGTGCATCATGAACGATTCACGATTTGGAAGCCCGGTCAGCGAGTCGAAATAGGCTAACTCCCGAATTTTTTCCTCGAATTTCTGGCGTTCGGTAATGTCCTGCAGGGTGCCGTGGAGTTGTGTGATTCTGCCGTCCAGATCGACAATTGCCTCAACCTGCTGATAGACATTGCAGACGCCCCCTTTCGGGGATATGACCCGGTGATTGATGCTATGACCGCCCCCCGTCTTCAATGCCAGACTGAACCAGTGCCGCACCTGCTCCCGGTCCTCTTCATG
>JASJGW010000140.1:0-5721 GCA_033791305.1 Gammaproteobacteria bacterium
TAAATGCACCTGCCATACCAAAACCCAGCGACCATCCTAACCATCGACGGGATATACCGAGCACGCTGGAAATGGCTAACAGTATACTGACCAGCAACGCAGCCTCCAGGACCTCACGCAGTACAATGATAACTGAAGTCAACAGCATCCTTTTACCCTCACTCTGCAATCACCTTTCCCTGGGCGGTTTCAGGATAAAACTCTCCGAAAAAGGGATACTCGCCTGGCAGCAACGGCCCGATGAAAATAACTGCCTTGCGGTTACCCATAATCACTTTCTCCCGATTTAACTCGTAACTCTCGAATTCCTCGGAAGTCGGATCCCTGTTATAGACCAGCAACTTTACCTTTGTATAGGCAGGCACGATGACCTCTGATGGCCAGAACAGATGACCACGGATTTCTATTTCAAAAACTGGTTTACCTGCCTGCACCGGGACAACATTCATACCGCAAGCAAATAGCAACATGATCCGGGCAATTAACTTTTTTCCCATAGACATGGCCTCACGCGCCCTTATTCCTGCTAACAATGGACTCGGGCAGGAAACCGTGCGGAAACAATATCGCTATAGACAGGCCCGACTCAAATGATGAGCTCTGCAAGTCTATTGATGCACTATGAAGGTCGGCAATATGTTTAACAATGGCCAGACCGAGTCCGCACCCGACCACACCCGATTGATGCTGATCACCACCCACCCGATAGAACCGGTCAAAAATACGGTGGTACTGCTCTTCGGGTACCCCTGTTCCCGAGTCTTCTATCTGCAATCTTGTGCCAGCGCTGTCTGCAGATACAGAAACACATACATGCCCCCCTACCGGGGTATATTTACAGGCATTATCAAGCAGGTTCTTCACCAGTGCTTCCAGGGCAAATTGATCGCCGGACATGAGCGCAAGTTCCCCTGTTAATTCCAGCTGCAGGTTTCTCTCTTCAAATCCGGAGTATGTGGAAATAATAACCGCCTGAACAAGCTGATAAAGGTCAAGCTCCCTGAACCGGGTCATATACTGGTCAGGGGCCGTACGATGCAGGGCAAGTATCTGCTCGACAAGATTTCCCATGCGGTCAGCTGCGGCTTCCAGCTGAACCAGATCATGGTGTCCGGCTGGCAGATCTTTCGAGATATTATGCAAGTGAACCTTGAGCGCACTGATTGGTGTTCGTAATTCATGTGCCGCATCAGACGCAAATTGTCTTTCGCGTGCAAAAGATGCCTCAAGACGACTGAAAAGATCATTGGTAGAAGTGATCACTTGCATTAACTCCAGAGGCTGCCGGGTCGCCGGTATCGGTCTCAGGTCTTCTGCGCGCCTGCTGCGCAGATGGTTTGCAAGATTTCGCAAGGGTGCAAGGCCATATCCTACGGTCAACCAGATTAACAGGCCCGCCACAGGTAATGCAGCTACAATGGGTAACACCGGCTTCAGGATAATGCCATCCACCAGCGCATTTCTTACATCAATCCGCTCTGCCGTAATGGCACTGCGATTATGCGCAGGATCAAACCAGGTATAGGTACGCCAGCGATAGTTGTTGAAGTTGATATCATGGTAACCTCCTTCCAGATTTGTAATCGCCGTCAAGGGTGTATTGTCCGAACGCTGTATAATCTCGCTGTCCTGCCAGACCTGGAACGCGTACTGATCCGACACACTGACCGCCTCGCCTTTGGCCGAACGACTATTCCCGGTTATCGCCAGCAGATGAGCCTTGTCTGCCAGTTCGAAGTCGAACAGTTGCTGCACCTCTGCCATACTGGACTTGTAACCGTGCAACGCAGCCAGAAAGACAGTCAGAATCATGATCGCCAGAAGCATCACGACCAGGAATATCCGTATCGATTTCACGCCTTGCTTACCGTATAACCCACTCCACGAACCGTCTTGATAAATTCTGTCTGGATTTTCTTCCTGAGATGATGGATGTGCACCTCAATCGAATTACTGGCCAGTTCTTCTCCCCAGCCATAGAGCTTTTCTTCAAGACTCTCTCTTGAGAGTATTCTTCCCGGATTTTCCATCAACGCTTTCAGCAACATGTACTCACGTCGTGGAAGTTCAAGCTCTTCCCCATCAACGCTTACCCTGTGTGTCAGCGTGTCGAGAATAACCGGACCAATCGAAATCTTGCTGGTCTGGACTGCAGTTGTCCGGCGCTCAAGCGCCCTGAGCCTTGCCAGCAGTTCCGGCATCTCGAATGGTTTGACCAGATAATCGTCGGCACCCAGATCAAGCCCGGAAACCTTGTCCTCGGTGGTATCACGGGCTGTCAGAATCAGCACCGAAGGCCCTTTGTCGCCAGCTCGTAAATGTTCGAGCACCTTGAGTCCATCCATATCAGGGAGCCCAAGATCAAGGATGACAATTTCAGGTTTTTCTGCACTGAAGGTACTCAACGCAGCTTTACCCGTTGCAACATGATTTACAGCAAAACCTTCACGCCGGAGCCCGGTCCGTAACCCATCTGCCAGTAAAAGGTCATCTTCTACCAGAAGGATCTGCATCAGCCACTCTTTTCCGCATGCTGTTGTGCCGCGCGGTTTTGTGCGCGCACAGCCCTGTCAACCAGACCTGGAAAAATGGCATTGATGCGCACAAAGAGTGACTCCGGGAACCCGAGATAGCACTCTTTTTCTCCCTTGCGGATATATTTTACTATCTGCTCTGCCACTGTATCCGGCTCATCCATGTTCATTTTTACGGCTGCAGCCATATCATAGACTGCCGGTGAATTGATGGCCGTCTTGACTGCCCGGGGTGCAATATAGCTCACACTGACACCGGTCTCAGCCAGTTCCCTCCTCAGTGCCTGTGAGAACCCCCTCAAGGCATACTTGCTGGCGGAATAGGCAGAAAACCATGCAAAACCGATACTACCAAAGGTTGAGCCGATATTGACAATCTGACCGCTGTTTTGTTCAAGCATCGAAGGCAAAACAGCTCTGGCAAGCAACATCGGTCCAAGGGTGTTTATCTCGATTGTCTTCTGAATCAGGCCAGGATCCTGTTTCGCGAATACGCCAAACGGATTGATACCCGCGGCATTGATCAGCACATCGATACCGCCAAACTCACGCAGCGTCTCAGCCACAATCTTCTGCCGGTCTTCTGCATCAGTAATATTTGCAGCAACCGTATGGATAGCATCGCCGGATAATTTCTGCCGGAAATCCAGTAATGCCTGTTCATTAATGTCGGTGAGGCATAATCGGGCACCTTCTGCAGATAACAGCCTGGCCAGATGTGTTCCTATACCACCGGCTGCGCCGGTCAGAATTATGCGCTTGTCTTTCATGGTCGTTGACTCCAGAAGAAATAGCGGACTTATAACTTCTTGCGGGCCTGTTGTAACTTCTCCTGGATTTCTGCCTGGCGCCCCTTGTCAGCAACTGGACGTCCGGGTCGTGCTGGTGCTGCGGCAGCCTTTTCCAGGTATTTAACAGCCTCCTGATAATTATCTTCCTCGAGCATGAAATCACCATAAAAGTAATTCGGATCAATACCATCAGGGTTTATAGAAAGCGCTTTTTTCAAATATTCTTCTGCTTTTTCGTCATCACCAAAACCGATAGGCCAACCCGGCACCTGGTAGTAGAGAGAGCCCAGTGATGTATATATCGAACCCTGCAGAACATCAGGGTCAATTTTTTCCGCTGCCTCCAGTTCCCTGCGAGCCTCTTTAACCTTGCCAAGCGCGCCAAGCCCGCCAGTCACCCCGGCATCCGTGCTCAAGACGATGGCAAGCCATACCCTCGGTTCAGCTTGTCCCGGGTTGCTTTCAACCAGCTTCCGGGCCTCTGTAACCAGCTCCTCAAAAGCCTTTTCCTGCTCACTTGCCGGCGTTTCATAATTGGCCCTGGCCCATTGATGCTGAATCCTGATAACCTCGTCATTGATATCCGCCAGAGACGCCGTACTCGCAAACAACAGCGCACAACATATACCAAGCATCTTGATCTTCGTCATAATAACCTCGTTCTAATCCAGTGGAAGACTTCGGAATACATCGCCATACAGCCGGTACATCATGTTTGCCACATGAATGACCACCTCCTGATCGTCTGCATCATCCAGACGATTCACCAGGGACTCATAGAATTTCATGTGCTCTATATCAAGTGAACCGTGTGAACTCAGGTAACTGAATGCCGCATCAGGCAGATCCAGAGAACGCTGAATCGTCTGCGCTGCATTCGTAGCCAGCTGAATACTGGTACCCTCAAGCACCAACACCATACCAAAGAAGCCGACCGGGTTCCCCCTATTGATCATGTCATAGGCATAGGCAACCATCAGTTCTGTTGCGGGATTCGGCTTGCCGTAACGGTGAATTTCCGGATCATCACCACAGGCCTTGATATCGTTCAGTATCCACTCCTGGTGGCCGGTCTCTTCCTCGATATATTCTGCAATTGCATCACGCAGCCACTCTTTTTCCATGGGGATGCGACTACCACATGCCATCAACAGGGGCACTGTATGCTTGACGTGATGGTAGGCCTGTACAAGGAAGGCGATATAGGTCTCCAGCGAGATGTTACCCCGCGCACCCCGGCCCAGCTGTTCTATACCCAAAAACGCTTCGCGAGTCGATTGCGTTTCAGCCTGGAGACGTTCAAAGAAGGCGCCCATTATGTACCTCTGGTTGCTGTTTAATCCGTCCAGAATAATGTTGCTCAATAGCTGAACGACAGGGGCTGCCGCTGGCAGAAAGCTCTCCGGAAGCAACGTTAAATGGAGCATCCGCAATGACATAATCCCGGACCCTGGCGTAATCAGGGAGGCTTTCATTGACCTCCTGCATGGCACTGTCGATGACATCCATGTTGATATCCTGTGGATTGTGTTGTGCGAGCACCAGGACCGCTGCCAGGCAAGGCATGTCGTTACCAAATACAATGGCCTGCGCAATCAATGGATGTGACAAAAATTCAGACTCAATCCACTCCGGTGAAATATTGCGTCCGAAACCGGTAATAATACGATCACGGCACCGGCCTGTTACATAGAGATAACCATCTTCGTCCAGATAACCCAGGTCTCCCGTTGCCAGTTCTCCGTAAGTATTCCTGCCGTTTCCATTCAGGTAGCCATTAAAGGTTTCTCCGATTATGACTATTTCACCATCCTCGTTAATCCTTACCTTGTTGTGTGCCAGCAGCCTGCCCACTGAACCCATGCGATTATTTTCTGCCGTATTCAAGGCAACTACCGAACAGGCTTCCGAGAGGCCGTAACCCTGGTAAACGGGCAATTCCAGCTCCCTGGCTGCGTCGAGCAAGGCACTGCCGACCGGAGCACCACCAACCGCTATAAATCGAAACGAATCCGGCAATGCATGCTGCTTAGCCAATGCAACAAGCAGCTTTAACAACTGGGGAGGCAGAATCATGGCTGTCGGCCTGATGCCTTGCAAGGCGACAGCGAACATTCCTGCATCAATCTGGCTGGAACCGCTCAGCCCCAGATCCCCGGGGTCAGGAACGTGAATTTCTGCCCCTGCAATAATGGGCACATAGACGGAGCCAATATTTTCCAGCAGGATAGACAATGGCAGCAACACCAGCGCACGGTCCTCTCTGCAAGCACTGACAGCTTCCGCAAGGGAAGCGACAACCGTCTCAATCGCCTTGAGTGAGAGTTGTACACCACGGGGGGTACCGGTAGTACCGGAGGTGTAGGTAACCTTGACCGTATTGCTGTGCTTTTCAT
>JASJGW010000141.1:0-4828 GCA_033791305.1 Gammaproteobacteria bacterium
GGATTTTGCAAAACTGGACCTGCGCATTGCCCGCATCAGCAAGGCAGCCCATGTAGAAGGCGCCGACAAGCTGCTGCAGCTGACGCTCGACATCGGCGGCGAGACCCGCAATGTATTTGCCGGCATCAAGTCCGCCTACAGTCCGGAAGCGCTGGAAGGCAAACTCACCGTGATGGTGGCCAACCTCGCCCCGCGCAAGATGCGTTTCGGGATCTCTGAAGGCATGGTGCTTGCCGCCGGACCGGGTGGTAGTGACCTGTTTGTACTGCACCCGGATGATGGTGCACAACCGGGGATGCGTGTTAAGTAGGTCTTCAAAGGGTTCCCAGACTTGAATTTGCAGACAACCAATGACTGAACTCGCACTGATCCTGGTCAGCACCGTACTGGTCAATAATTTTGTCCTGGTTAAATTCCTGGGCCTGTGCCCGTTCATGGGCGTATCCCGCAGTATTGATACCGCCACCGGCATGGCACTGGCCACCACTTTTGTGCTGACGCTGTCATCGATATGCAGCTACCTTGCGAATGAATATCTGCTGCTGCCACTCGGGCTGGAATATCTGCGTACCATTACCTTCATCCTGGTCATTGCAGCCGTGGTGCAATTCACGGAAATGGTCGTACATAAAACCAGTCCGCTGCTCTACAAGGTACTGGGGATTTTTTTGCCCCTGATCACAACCAACTGCGCAGTACTCGGTGTTGCATTACTGAATGTGCAACAACAGCTGAACTTTATCGAATCGGCCATCTACGGCTTCGGTGCAGCAGTTGGCTTTTCGATGGTATTAATCCTGTTCTCGTCCATCCGTGAACGCGTAGCAGCTGCCGACGTACCGGTGCCGTTTCGTGGCTCGGCGATCGCACTGGTAACAGCCGGCCTCATGTCACTCGCCTTCATGGGCTTTTCCGGTCTGGTCAAGGGCTGAGCTATCCGGCTGCCCGGTAACCTGCCCATGCGTTAATGTCATGCTGACCGCATTAATAACGTTCGGACTCCTGGCTGTAGTGATTGGCCTGGTACTGGGTTATGCCGCGATTCGTTTTCGCGTCGAGAGCGATCCGGTCGTGGACCAGATTGACGCCCTGCTGCCGCAAACACAATGCGGCCAGTGCACCTATGCCGGCTGCCGTCCCTATGCAGAAGCAATGGCGGCCGGTGAGGCAGATATCAATCAGTGCCCGCCGGGTGGCGAAAGCACCATACTGGCACTGGCCGACCTGCTGGGAGTGGACCCCAAGCCACTGAACCCCGAGCATGGCGAGCACAGCGAAAAAACCGTGGTTATAATCGATGAACAGGTATGTATTGGCTGCACCCTGTGCATCCAGGCCTGCCCGGTAGATGCCATTCTGGGTGCCGCCAAGCAGATGCATACCGTGATTGCCAGTGAATGTACCGGCTGTAACCTCTGCATTCCACCCTGCCCGGTCGAATGTATCCATATTGTCCCGGTAAAGTCGACTGCACGCAGCTGGATCTGGCCGAAGCCGGACTCGCTCACCCCGGAAGTCAGTAACCATGGCTGACTCCAGCGCCAGTTTTCCGCGGCCGCAGGCTGCATTATTCAGCCGACTGCATACGTTCCACGGTGGTTTGCAGCTGCCCGGGCGTCGGGAAATCACGGCAGCTACCCCGATTGTTTCTGCCGGCATCCCGCCGGTACTGATACTGCCACTCCAGCAACACATTGGTGAACCCGCCGAGTGTCTGGTCAGACCGGGTGACTATGTCTACAAGGGGCAGGCCATTGCAAAGGCACCCGGACCGGTCAGCGTCCCCACACATGCATCAAGTTCGGGTACCGTCATTGCAGTAGAGGAACGTCCCGTCCCGCATCCCTCGGGTATGCAGGCAAACTGTGTCGTCATCGAAACCGATGGCAGGGACTGCTATCAGCACACGGATCACACCGCAATTGACTACCGGCACACGGAACCGGCCAGATTGTGTGAACTCATTCAGGAAGCCGGCATCGTCGGCTTGGGTGGCGCAGGATTCCCGACAAGCATGAAACTGTGTAACCGCAGCCACCGTATTGAGCTCCTGCTGATTAATGCCGTCGAATGCGAACCCTATATTTCCTGCGATAACCGGCTGCTGCAGGAGCGGGCTGCCGAGGTTGTGGAAGGCGTGAGAATTTTGCTCCATGTCTTAAAACCGGATGCCTGCATTGTCGCCATTGAAGACCATATGCCGCAGGCTGAGCAGGCGCTACGGGCAGCACTGGATGCCGTGAAGGCATCCGGCATTACAGTGACACGGATTCCGGATATCTATCCCAGTGGTGGTGAGCGCCAGTTGATCAGAATACTGACCGGACGCGAAGTACCCAGCCAGGGGTTTCCGGCCGACATTGGGATTATTTGCCAGAACGTTGGTACCACAGCAGCCGTATACAATGCCATTGTCAAGCGGCAGCCCCTGTTATCACGCATCGTGACGGTGAGCGGTGCCGGTGTCGCACATCCGCACAATACTGACACCCTGCTTGGCACTCCGGTCAGCCACCTGATAGCAACGGCCGGCGGCTATACAGAAGACGTTGAGCGCTTGCTGATCGGTGGTCCCATGATGGGATATACCGTGCATACTGACAGCATGCCGGTGATCAAAACCACCAACTGTGTGCTGGCCGTTACCCGCGAGGAAATGCCGGCGCCACTGGCGACACAACCCTGTATTCGTTGCGCGAAATGCACGGATGTCTGTCCGGCCGAGCTGTTACCACAGCAACTGTACTGGTATGCGCGCAGCAACAATTACGATGCCGCACAGGATTACGACCTGTTCGACTGCATTGAATGCGGCTGTTGTGCCTATGTCTGCCCCAGTCATATACCATTGGTGCAGTACTATCGCCATGCCAAGGCAGAAATCTGGACTCAGGAAGTACAGAAAGAGGCCTCCGATAATGCCCGCAACCGGCACGAATCAAAGCAGCGACGGCTGACGCGCATCAAGCAGGAACGTGCAGAGCGCATGGCACGGAAGAAACGGGCCTTGTCCAGCGATGCTGGCGATGAGGATGCAAAAAAGGCAGCAATACAGGCAGCACTGGACCGCGTAAAACGCAAACAGGAGCGGGCTGCTGCGGCACCGAAAAACATCGACAACCTGACAGTTGAGCAACAACAGTTAATTGATGCAGCTGACAGACGGCGTCAGCAAAAGCATCCAGGAAGCAAGACAACAGACTGATGGAATTCAAAACCTACAGCTCACCGCACCTGCCAGTATCGAACAGTGTGTCTGCCATGATGCAACGGGTATTGCTGGCATTGCTGCCCGGCATCATCTGCGCATTCTGGATATTCGGCTGGGGTATACTTTTTAACATCCTGCTTGCCGGCATCACCGCACTCACTGCAGAAGCAGCCATCCTCAAGCTACGTAACCGGCCGGCACTCACAACCTTGCTGGATGGCAGTGCCCTGGTCACAGCGGTACTGCTGGCACTGGCATTACCGCCGCTTACACCCTGGTGGATACCGGTCATTGGCAGCCTGTTTGCCATCGTGATCGCAAAGCAACTCTATGGCGGGCTGGGTTACAATCCCTTCAACCCGGCAATGGCCGGTTACGTAGTACTGCTTATATCATTTCCGCTGGAACTGACACTGTGGTCAGCGCCCGGGGCACATCTGAACTTTCTCGACACCCTGACACTGGTGTTCACCGGCAACCTGCCCGCCGGACTGTCGCTTGATGCCATCACCCTGGCCACGCCGATGGACAGCATAAAAACCCGGCTGGGCCTGAGCGAGACACTCAGTGAAATTCATGACAGCCCCCTGCTTGGCCACTTTGCCGGTGCCGGCTGGGAATGGATTAACCTGTGGTTCCTGCTGGGTGGTCTGTGGTTGCTGCAGATGAAAGTGATTCAGTGGCAGATCCCGGCAGGCATGCTGGGCGGTATGGCGACCATTGCCTTTATATTCTACACCATCAACCCGGACATCTATTCGACACCGCTATTCCAGCTATTCAGCGGCGCTGCCATGCTGGGTGCTTTTTTTATAGCGACCGACCCGGTTTCGGCCAGCACCACAGTACGCGGGCGCATCTATTATGGTATCGGTATTGGCCTGTTGACCTACATTATTCGCACTTGGGGAGGCTACCCGGACGGTGTTGCCTTTGCCGTATTACTCATGAATCTGGCAGCACCCACGATTGATCACTACACCCGGCCACGTGTGTTCGGACATGGTGACCAGGGATAGCCCGTGAATTACCGCCAGATCGTCATCACCACAATCATACTGCTGCTGTTCGCGCTCATTGGCACAGCACTGGTGGTTTATACCTTTGATAACACCCGCGAACGCATTGCTGCCAACGAACGCGCCACCCTGTTACGTAAACTGAACAAGCTGATTACGCCGGAACAACATGACAACATCCTGCTCGAAGACACGTTGACAGTCACCGGCAGGCCATTGCTGGGCACAACCGGGCCGATCACGGTTTACCGTGCCAGAAAGGCAGCTCAACCGGTCGCACTGGTCATTACGCCGGTCGCACCGGACGGCTACAGCGGGTCCATAAAGCTGCTGGTTGGTATTAATGTCGATGGCACATTGAGCGGGGTCCGGGTCGTTGCCCACCGCGAGACACCGGGGCTGGGTGACGCCATTGATGAAACCCGCTCGGACTGGATACATATTTTCGATAACAAATCCCTGGGAAACCCGCCCCTGGCACGCTGGAAAGTCAAAAAGGATGGCGGTGATTTTGACCAGCTGACCGGCGCGACCATCACCCCGCGCGCGGTGGTCAAGGCAGTCCGGCAGGCCCTGCTATACTATCGTGACAACCAGG
>JASJGW010000142.1:0-6816 GCA_033791305.1 Gammaproteobacteria bacterium
GGTTGATGATTGTGGTGCCGCTGTCCCTCGGGCTGATCTTTTTATTATTGTATTTTGCCTTCGATTCGGTTGGGCAGGCGTTACTGATTATGATCAACGTACCGCTGGCGCTGATTGGCGGTATCACGGCCCTGTTTTTCTCGGGACAATATTTGTCCGTGCCGGGGTCCATTGGTTTCATTGCCCTGTTCGGGGTGGCGGTGTTGAACGGTGTCGTCATGGTGAGTGCGATTAACCAGCGTCTGGGCGGGGGGCTATCACCGGAAGAGGCGGTCTTTGCGGGTGCAGTCTCCCGGTTAAGGCCGGTACTCATGACGGCCAGTATCGCGGCACTGGGTCTGATTCCCATGTTGTTGTCCAGCGGTGTGGGTTCGGAAGTGCAGCGCCCGTTGGCAACGGTCGTCGTCGGCGGTCTGCTTTCGTCTACTTTGTTGACGTTGTTCGTATTGCCCGCGTTGTTCAGAGTATTTTCCGGGGGCGTGATCAGGAACTGACAGGAACTATTATGGAAGGCAGCACCCATGAACCCGTGGTGTTCCGGAATCGCAAAGCTGTTATTGCTATAATAAGCAGAATCAAAGAACCCCGCCGGGGCGGGGTTCTTTATGTCGGTTTGTCCGATGAGGTTTTGCTTAGGCGGTAACGTTTGCTGCCTGGAGGCCCCTGGGGCCTTTTTCTACCTCATGTGACCGCCTGACCTTCGCTCAGGATTCACGAGGAGAGGGTGCCATGACTGGACTGCATGACCATGTTTGCTGCGTATTTTATGGCCGTTTGCAAACTGCCGGTGTTTGCCTGTCCGGTACCGGCCAGATCCAGTGCAGTGCCGTGATCGACCGAGGTGCGAATAATCGGTAACCCCAGGGTGATGTTGACGGCACGCCCAAAGCCGCTGTGCTTGAGTACCGGCAGGCCCTGGTCATGATACATGGCCAGAATGGCATCACTGTCGGCTATATAGCCGGTATTAAACACGGTATCTGCCGGCAGTGGACCATCCAGGTCGATGCCTTCATCACGCAGGCCTTGCAGTGTCGGGATAATGGTATCGGCTTCCTCACAGCCAAGATGACCGCCTTCACCGGCATGCGGGTTGAGCCCGCACACTTTTATATGCGGTTGCGCCATCCCGAAGTGTTGCTGTAATCCGGTATGCAAGACCCGGATCACCCGTTGCAGGCGGTCAGGTGTGATTAGTGCACTGACTTCCCGCAGAGGCACGTGAGTGGTAACCAGTGCAACCCGCAGTTCATCCGTGGCGAGCAGCATGACGACAGTCTTGGTGCCGGTTGCATGCGCCAGGTATTCGGTGTGACCGCTAAAGGCAATACCGGCGTCATTGATGATGCCCTTGTGTACCGGGCCGGTGACCAGGGCATCAAAGGTGCTGGACTGGCAGCCTTCAATGGCATGGTCGAGCGTCTCAAGTACATAGTGCGCATTGCGTTTGTCCAGTACCCCGCATTGTGCCGGTGTCCCTGAGGCAACCGGCAGGATGCAGATTTCACCGGCTGCAGATTCTCGTGGTGACGTACGATTGTCAAACATGCGCGGACGGAAGGACAGTCCGAGGGCTGCGGCACGCTGTTGTAATAACTCCGGGTCACAAATAACGACAAGTTCAACAGCCTGGTGCTGTTGCGCCAGTAACAGGCACAGATCAGGGCCAATGCCGGCAGGTTCGCCGGGTGTCAGTGCGATACGCAGTGTGTTACTGGTCACGGTGGAGAGGATGGTATCTTGCCGGGAAAGCCGGCGGTTAATTCCGGGTCCTGATGGTTCCACTGTGTGCACGCATGTGAGGGCCGGCAATGTTCATAGTTCCTCAATCCTGTTTTCAACATAGGATTCATCACGCAAGCGGCGTAGCCAGAGGAATAATTCTTCATCATATTTCCGGGAACGAATCAGGTTTTTTACCCTTGAACGTTCGTATTCTTCCGTGCTGTCACGCGTACGGCGTTCCTGTATCTGTACCAGATGCCAGCCAAACTGGGTTTTGACCGGCTTGCTGATCTCGCCGGGTGCAAGACTATCCAGCGACTCTTCAAACGCCGGAACAGTGTCTCCCTTGTTCAGCCAGCCAAGGGAGCCGTCCTTGGCTGCCGACAGGGTATCCTGTGAATTCGCGCGTGCCAGGGTTGCAAAGTCTTCACCACCACGCAGGCGTATCTCAAGTTGCTGAATGCGGAGCTGGACTTCCTCATCGGTATTGACGGCATCCGTTTTGAGCAGAATATGCCGGGCCCGTGTTTGTTCAACCATGTGGCGTTCATCCCCGCGTTTGCCCAGCATTTTTATTATGTGGAAACCGCCGGAGCTGCGGATCAGGTCTGATATATCATTAATCTGCATGGATTTTACAGCGTCAAGGAACAGGCTTGGTATTTGCCCAAGGCTGCGCCAGCCAATGTCGCCCCCTTCCAGTGCTGTTTGTCCATTAGACTCGGCAATGGCGATTTCGGAGAAATCCTTGCCGTTACGCAAGCGCTCGAGAATATTTTCGGCATGCTGTTCAGCGGCCTCAATTTCCTCGGGGCTGGCAGCTTCGGGAATGGCGACCAGGATGTGTGACAGGTGATACTCAATGTCACTTTGACCGCTTGCTTTCAGTGTTGCGAGGAGATTGTCGACTTCCTGGTCACTGACCTTGATGCGGCTGGCAACCATTTGTCTGCGTACCTGATTGATAATCAGTTGTTTGCGCAGATTTTCACGGAATTTTGAATAGCTGTAGCCGTCGCGTTCAAGTATGTCTCTGAATTCCGTCAGGGAAACACCATTCTCCTTGGCAAGATCCTGTATCTCGCTGTTCAGCATGCTGTCATTGACCGTTATACCGTTGTCACTGGCGATCTGCAGCTGCAGGGAATCGACAACCAGTCTTTCCAGAACCTGTTTTACCAGTGCTGCATGTTCCGGTATCGGTGTACCTTTTTCGTTCAGCTGTTTGACGATCTGGTTCATAGCGTCTTCCAGCTCGCTCGACAGGATGACGTCATTGTTGGCGATGGCGACGATACGGTTCAGCGGGTATTGCGGGCGTTGTTCGGCAGAACCCGGCACCAGATCCGGCACAAAATCCGGCGCCACGACGAATTCAGGCTGGCTGCTTCTGTAACCGGAAGGATCCAGTGTTATTTCAGGTGTTTCTTCTTCCGCTCCCGCAAACGACACGATAAACAATAAGGTAAGACAGAAGAGGTAGGGGAAATACTTCATGTTTGATTAACTCTTTAAAACAGGTCAGTCGCTTGATTCGTAGTCAAGGATACCATGTTCCAGGGCGCTATCGACCTTCTTGCCCAGTTTGCCAAGACCTTTCAGCTCCAGCTGGAAGAAGACGGCGGTGTTACGGCCGCCACTGTCATTATTAATATAGCTGCGGGCGAGGATTTGTGCGCCCCAGCAGCAGCTCTCGTAACCCAGGCCACCCAGCATCTCGATAGTTCTCTTGTCATCCAGCGAGTAATACCAGCGGCCCACCATGTGCCAGGACTGGCTCAATGGCCATAAAAAAGAGAAGTCTGTCTGCTCTTGAATACCCTGACGAAAACGATAGGCCAGGTTGACCAGCTTCCGGGGGCCGGCCCGATACTGCAGGTGTTGATCACTGCGCGCCGTTTGTGAATCGTGCGGGTTCCATTGCAGCTCTGACTTTGCCAGCCAGTTGCGTGCCAGGTTCAGCGTGATTTCACCAATGATATTGGAGCTGTCATCCGTCGCTACCGGTTCGCCGGGCAGGGTGACCAGCCGGTCACTGAAATAGAACAATGAGCCGAGACTGGCACTGAAGCGTTGCACGCCATTGTCAGGGTCCAGAAAGCGGGTAGTCAGTGCCAGTGCCAGCTGGTTGGCATCGCCCATGCGGTCCGGGCCGCTAAAGCGGTTTTCGCGGAACAGTGTCCAGAAATTGAAATCGTAATCACCGGTATCGAACACCGGTATATCATCCTGGTTCTTTTCAGGTACGTACAGATAGAACAGGCGTGGTTCCAGGGTCTGGACGAAGTCGGTTTGTCCCCAGCGACTGGTGCGCTCGAAAAAGGTGCCGGCATCCACACTGACCACGGGCGTGGTACGTGACGGATTGTCATCCTCACCGTCAGCGGTATTCTCCAGGTTGTAGGTTGTGTGCCGCAGGCTGACTGCCGGATCAAGGTACCAGGCCGCCCTGTGGACAGGCAGGCTGATCCGCGGCTGCACGTCGATGCGGGTACCTTTGACGGTGTTACTATCGGTGTGCGTAAAATAGTTCGTCTCGGCATGCGTGCTTAATTTCAGTCCCAGCAGGCGTCGCTGCGGTGCGGCATCGAAAATGACCTGTGGCAGTTGTTTGTAGGGTCTGTCTGCCGGAGTCAGGGCAGGATCAATTGTCTGGAAATCCTGCAGCTTCAATCCCAGATCCCAGCCCCTGCCATGATAGGCGGCCTCGGCGGTACGCTCCAGGTTCGACTGACTGGTTTGTACCAGGCTGGTCCCCAGGTCCTCGAAGTAACGATCGTCCGACACGTTGCTGGCAACGATGCTGGTTTCCACCCGTGGCCAGGGATTGCCACTGTGTTCAATGGCAACCAGGCTGCGGTCTTTGCCATCAAAGCGGTCATCCGAGGACAGATACTCGGCACTGAGGGTGCCTTGGTTGTGTGCATTCAGGTAACGGAACTCGCCACCTATCATCAGGCCACGGTCGCTCATATAGCGCGGTGTAATGGTCGCGTCCTTGTCGGGGGCGATATTCCAGTAATAAGGTATGCTGATATCAACGCCGGTATCTTCAGTTTGTCCGATCTTGGGAATCAGCAGCCCGGACCGGCGGCGGTCATCAATCGGGAACGTGATATAGGGTGTGTACAGGATTGGCACGCCCTTGAGGGCCAGTTTGGCATGGCGCGCGGTGCCGAGCCCCTCTGCCCGGTCCAGGTCAACCTGTTTGGCGGAAAGTAGCCAGTCGTAATTGTCGGGCGGGCAGGTGGTGTAAGACGCCGCCTCCAGCTGGTGTTGATCGCGGGTTTTCAGATTGAGGACATCGGCTGATCCACGTCCATGTGCATCGGTCAGTGCATAGGTAATATTTTTCAGGCTGCCTTTTTCCACGTCAGGATACAGTGTGGCATCTTCGCCATCGATGATCAGTCCCGGTGCCATAAAGCGGATTTCGCCCTCGGCCGTTAGTTCATTGTCATCCTGTCGGTAGGTTATGCTGTTGGCATCCAGGCGCTGCGACCCGTAATGAACAACGGCATTACCTTCCAGCGTGAAGACATTACCGTCACTGGCCTGTGCCTTGTCTGCCTGCATATCGATTTCACTGGAACTGCCGGTTGGCATTACCGCCGGTGTCTGCGGGCCGGGTGGGCACAGTGCCCAGCGATCTGTCTCCCGCTCTCCGGGCTGTCTCGGTTTTTCAGCCGGTGGTATCCATTGTCCCGCAGCCGGTGTGGCAGTTGGATCCAACGTTGCAGGCGTCTCGGGGGTATCTCCGTCCGGCTGTGTTGTGGCTGGTGTAGCCACTGCTGTGGCAGCAGGTCCTTCTCTGAATGAATGCACGATACGTAGTAATAAACCACGGTACTCTTCCGGTGTTTGTTCGATTTCTTTTTGTAATTGCTTAAGATAATCTGGTGATGTTGCCATGATTCACCCCTTTTTTAATTTCATTCACTTGCCCTCATTTTAGCCTTTTTTTACCGAACCTGCTGGCTTGAGTTTCACCTGCTGTGTTTGTTGTACATGTGTTTCCTGAATAATTGAGGCCAGAGAAACATTAATTAGCATTTTCTCTAATCTTTTGTGGCCGCCCTGCCTTTCTAATACGACCCTCTCTGGCATCTAGCCCAACCTTCTTTGTTTTTCATACTACGCAAAAGCCAATTCTACATCATCTTTTGCTCTTTCCGTGTAACGTAGCTTCACGTGTACTTGTCACGTAGACCTTTGTGAATATCTTCCCAGTCATGAAGTTCTAGATTTCCTTTTTTATATGTGTCGTTCATTTTCTGACATAACGTTTAAGTTGCACAAGCGGGATATCTGGGGTCATGTCAGATAATTTCAGAGTAACATTAATTAGCATTTCTATAATCTTTTGTGGCCGCCCTGCCTTTCTGATACGACTCCCTCAGGTATCAAGTCAAATATTCACCTTCCAGCCAATATTGTATTGGCCAACCCAACCCAGACAATAAAACGCCAGATCCATCAATTGTTTTCGGTTTGACTCAAGAGCATACTTAATAGCCATATAGCCTGTGCTGTAGTATGAAAGCTTGCTTTAGGCTTTCGTATTCCAGGCCAGGTGCTGGTTGTGCGCAAACACATAATCGTTTCCTAAATACAGCACAGGGTGTAAATCATCCCAGCTACCATCGGCATTTTGTGCCTCTACTGTATTTGAGATCCAGATCGGCTTTACCTGGTCGTAGGCGCCGGTATCTACCAGCATTAAGACCCGCTGGTTATAAGCGTCTGCCACACGAAAATCCCAGGTAAGCTCAGATATTACACCTTTTTGTAATTCGCTAATGGTCGTACTAATTTTAGCCTCATCACCACATTCCCTAATCCGTTCTGCAGTGAGCCTAAGTTAGCCGGAGAATATCTCAATCTGCTGGCATTGATACAATAACTATACTAATGCCTAATATAGTTGAAATATCTGCTATAATTCCTTTTAAAGGAGGAAATAACAGCTTATATGAAAACTCCCAATCACAACACGCTTATTGTTTTTGCCTGGCTGGTTGATCGTTACGTACCTGCAGGGAAGTTACGCATGTCCGGTCGACTAGCAGAATTCTGGTATGGAGATCACTT
>JASJGW010000143.1:0-3327 GCA_033791305.1 Gammaproteobacteria bacterium
CAGGCAATGCGCGCCAGCCCGTCTGACAGCTTGAGTGCCGTTTCAAAAGATTCAGCGAGGCGCAGCTGAATGTCTTCACGTACCTTGAAGCGGTCAACGACGGCCTCGATGACATGCTTGCGACGCAGGTCCAGTTTTGGCGGCTGGTCGAGTTCCACCACTTCGCCATCGATGCGTGCCCGCACAAAACCCTGGGCACGCAGTTCTTCCAGTACCTGCACATGTTCACCCTTGCGTGCCTCGACCACCGGTGCCAGCAGTATCAGCCGGCTGCCTTCCGGCAGGGACAACACGTGGTCGACCATCTGACTGATGGTTTGTGCCTCCAGTACCGTGCCATGTTCCGGACAGTGCGGTGTGCCGACGCGCGCATACAGCAGGCGCAGGTAGTCGTAGATTTCGGTAATGGTGCCGACAGTGGAGCGGGGATTGTGCGAGGTGGATTTTTGTTCGATAGAGATTGCGGGCGACAGGCCTTCGATGTGGTCCACGTCCGGTTTTTCCATCATCGACAGGAACTGGCGGGCATAGGCCGACAGGGACTCGACGTAGCGGCGCTGGCCCTCGGCATAAATGGTATCGAAGGCCAGCGAGGACTTGCCGGAGCCCGATAGACCGGTGATCACGATCACCTTGTCCCGCGGCAGGTCCAGGTCAATGTTTTTCAGATTGTGGGTGCGTGCACCCCGGATATGAATGGTGTCCATCGAATCGGTATCTGTAAGCGGGCAACCTGTTAACATACTGCGTTTTCGTAATTATAGGTAGTGTCTGTCCATAAACTTCGTAATTTCTCTCGCAAAGGCACCAAGAAATAAATTTATATTTTTTTATTACAATAAGTTATAACTTTGCGATCTTTGCGTCTTGGCGAGATTTATTTTTATGGACGGACACCGGGTAACAGGGAGCAGTAAAAAGTGAGTCAGCAGGATAAACCAGGCAGCGGCATGAGCCGGGTCGAATTGCGGGCAGCCCTTTCTCTTTCAGGGGTTTACGCCTTCCGTATGCTGGGCCTGTTCATGATCTTGCCGGTATTTGCCCTGTATGCGGCCGACATGGAGGGCGTTACCCCGGCCATGGCCGGACTGGCGCTTGGCGCCTATGGCATTACCCAGGCCCTGTTGCAGATTCCGGCCGGACTGCTGTCGGACCGCATTGGCCGCAAGCCGGTGATTATCGGGGGGCTGGTGATCTTTGCCATTGGCAGCGTCGTGGCCGCCCGGGCGGGCTCGATCGAGATCATTATCCTGGGACGCGCCCTGCAGGGCGCCGGCGCGATTGCCGCCGCCATCATGGCGCTGACGGCCGATCTCACCCGTGAGGAACACCGCATCAAGGCCATGGCATTGATCGGGATGAGTATCGGCCTGTCATTTGCGGCGGCCATGGTGCTGGGGCCGGTATTTAATGCATGGGTGGGGCTCTCCGGCATCTTCTGGATTACGGCACTGCTGGCGGTGGCCGGCATGCTGATGGTGGCCTTCGTGGTGCCGCAGCCGGTGGTGAGCAGGCCGCACCGGGAAGCCGAGGCCGTGCCGGCGCAGTTCGGCCGGGTGCTGCGCCATCCTGAATTACTGCGCCTCGATTTCGGTATCCTGGTGCTGCACGCCATTTTAACGGCCAGCTTTCTGGCCTTGCCGCTGGTGCTGCAGGACGAGGCCGGTATTGTCTCCGGCAATCACTGGAAGGTGTATCTGCCGGTGCTGGTTTGTTCGGTGCTGGCCATGCTGCCGCTGATTATCCAGGCGGAGCGCAAGGGCCACACCAAGCCGGTGTTTCTGTTTGCCATTGCGCTGCTGGTGCTGGCGGAACTGGGTCTGTATTTCCTGCCCGTCAGCGTGGCCAGTGTGGTGGTGTTGCTGGTGGTGCTGTTCACGGCCTTCAATCTGCTGGAGGCCATGTTACCGTCACTGGTTTCCCGCGTGGCGCCAGTGGACTGTCGGGGTACGGCCATGGGCTTTTATTCCAGCTCACAATTCCTCGGCACCTTCCTGGGCGGGATGGTTGGCGGGATATTACAGGGGATGTTTGGCCTGCATGTCATTTTCCTGTTTGCCGCGCTGGGTGCGCTGGTCTGGTGGTTGCTGGCGACGGCCATGAAGCCACCGGCCAAGCTCGGTAGCTATCTATACAAGATAGCGGCCACAGCACCGGCAGATACCGAACAATTAACCCGGCAGCTGGCCGGCCTTGCAGGGGTGGCCGAAGTCGTGGTGGTGGCCGAGGAGGGTGTGGCCTATTTAAAGGTCGATCGGCAGGTGTTTGATGAGTCGCTGCTGCCCTGACAGAGGACTGTTTATATTGATGGATACCTCGTGTTGCGCCTATACCATCCTGCTTAAAGCGATTCATCCCGTTCTTTGAGCAAGACGGGCAAAGTGTAGCCTACCCATCAAGCAACGTGTGCGTCAGCAATTGCCGGACAAAAGCTGTGTCTTTGTCCGGTTGCCTGTCAGTCAAATCCCATAGCGTCCCACCAGCCCATCGCATAGAATAGGGCACGGAAAAAACCCGCGGGCACGCGGCTCACACGGATAGTGATATCAGACAGATTACAGGAGAGCATCATGGCACGAGGAGTGAACAAGGTTATATTGGTCGGGAATCTGGGAAAGGAACCGGAAGTGCGTTACATGCCGAATGGCAATGCCGTCGCCAACATCACGCTGGCAACGACGGAATCATGGAAAGACAAACAGAGCGGTGAACAACAGGAAAAAACGGAATGGCACCGGATCGTGATGTTTCGCCGTCTGGGTGAAATCGCCGGCGAATACCTGAAGAAGGGTTCGCAGGTCTATATCGAGGGCAAGCTGCAAACCCGCAAATGGCAGGACAATTCCGGTAATGACCGTTACACAACCGAGATTGTTGCCAACGAAATGCAAATGCTGGGTGGCCGTGGTGGCGGGGGTAGTGCCGATTTCTCCAGTGATTCTGCACCGGCGCAAGCAGCACCCGCACAGTCAGCACCTGCACCGGCAGCCGCCGCGGGTGATTTCGATGATGATATTCCGTTTTGATCATTCGTCATTCATGCAAACCAAAAGGCCTGCAATTGCAGGCCTTTTTTTTGCCTACAGGGACGGTCACTTCGGGCATCCTGCCCTCTCGTGACAGGCGTACGTCCTGTCCATCGTGGCGGGAGGCAGGGAGAAGCTGAGACCGGGATGAGACCGGGAACTGGTTGAGAGGCTGGTCTGGGCCATCCCGGGAACGTCGCGGCAGGGAATACTGTTCGACGGGCACGTTTTGCTATACCTGTTCTGCAATGTGGGGCTGATTCCCCTATATACGCAAAAAATATCTTCTTAAACCCAACAT
>JASJGW010000144.1:0-5118 GCA_033791305.1 Gammaproteobacteria bacterium
GTGTACTGCAAGCAGGCATGATTTTCATGCCGTAAACAGGCCAGCTTGAATGTTTCGCGTATTTGATCGATACCTGCTGAAAGAGGTGATCAACGGCTGGCTGGCCGTGACGCTTTTCCTGTGGCTGATACTTGTCAGCAATCGGCTGGTGGACTACCTGGGCGATGCGGTGTCAGGTGATATACCGGCCAACCTGATCTTCAAGCTCATCGGCCTGAAGATGGTGTGGTACCTGGTCCATGTGGTGCCGTTTGCACTGGCGCTGGGGGTGGTGCTTGCGCTGGGTCGTCTGTATCGCAATAATGAAATGACCGTCATGTCGGCCTGTGGTGTTGGTCCATGGAACATCTACAAGCCCCTGCTCAGTTTCGGGATCGTGATTGCCATCATTCTTGCCTGGCTGTCCCTCTATGTCAGTCCGGAAGTACAGGGCATGAGCAACAGACTGGAGGAACTGGCAAAACAGCAGGCGGGTCTGACACTCCTCGGGCCAGGCCGATTTAACGAACTGCAGGGAGGTCGATTGATTTTCTATGCGGAAAGGCTCTCCGCCGACAAGCAGAACATGGAAAACCTGTTTATCGTTCTCCGTAACAGGAAAAAACTGGAGAAACTGCCACAGCTGCTGACTGCAAGGTCAGCCTACCGCAAGCTGGATGACGCAACCGGTGACAGTTTTCTGGTGCTGGTCGATGGTTATCGCTATGAGGGTAAGCCAGGCGACGCCAATTACCGGATAATGGCTTTCACGGAATACGGGGTGCGTATTGCTTTGCCTGGCGAGCCTGATGTACAGGAAATACAGGAGAGCGTCCCGTCAGCTGCCCTGATGCGGTCCCTGGATCCAAAAGACATTGCTGAGCTGCAATGGCGTCTTGCGATGCCGGTCTCGGTCATTGTGCTGTTGTTACTTGCCGTGCCCCTGTGCAAGTCCTCGCCACGGCAGGGGCACTATGGGCGGCTGGTCGTCTCCATTTTACTGTTTTTTATTTATTACAACCTGCTGGCAACGGCAAAGTACTGGGTCGGTGAGGGTGTGGGGCCGGCTGTCATCGGGCTGTGGTGGGTGCCGGTTTTGCCCATATTGCTGATGATCGTGCTGTTGAACAGCGAACGCATCCTTTGTCTGTTCAGGGCGCGCCGATGAAAATTCTTGACCGTTATATTGCCGCAGCACTGGCCGCCGGTACCCTGGTTGCGTTGTTGATTGTTGTGGGCCTGGATATATTTTTTAATGTTATTACACAGATAGATGATCTCGGTCACGAGAAATACACCCTGATGACGCTGGTGCAGTATGTCGCGCTCGTCACTCCGCAGAGCATGTACGAACTGTTTCCACTGGCGGCCCTGCTTGGCAGTTTGATGGGTATGGGCGAGCTTTCTGCAAACAGTGAACTGATTGCTATGCGGGCAAGCGGACTGTCTATCTGGCGAATTATTCGTTCTGTTCTGCAGGTTGGCGTGCTGATGCTGGTCGTGGCGGTTTTTGTGGGTGAAGTGATCGCGCCGGTAGCCGAGCGGCACGGGCAGCAGCTGCGTGCTGCTGCCCTGAACCTGGGGATAAGTTTTCTTAGCAGCCGTGGTATGTGGGTGCGCGACGAGAACCTGTTCATCAATGCCAGGAAGGTGCTTTCAGATAATACGCTGGCGGGTCTAACCGTCTATGAGTTTGATGATGAGGCGCATTTGAAAGTCGTGACAGAGGCCATGGAAGCGCAATATCAGGACGGTCAGTGGATATTGCATGATGTCGCCCAATCCGAGTTCACCGATGGGCGTATTCTGGTCAGGCATAATGAGCAGCTGGCACAGGTTTCATCACTGACACCTGAATTGCTCGGCATTGTTGCGCTCAAGACGGAAAATATGTCGATACGCGACATCGGCCAGTTTATGAGCTACCTGGAAGAAAACGGGCTGGATACCCGGCAGTACCGCTACGCCTTGTGGGGGCGCTTTGTGACGCCGCTTTCCGCACTAGTCATGCTGTTTATCTCGGTCCCCTTTGTATTCGGGAGCTTGCGCTCGGTGAGTGCCGGCCAGCGTGTCTTTATTGGTATGCTGGTCGGGTTCGGGTTCTATCTTCTGAGTCAGATAGTCAGCCAGGTTGGCCAGGTCTTCGCGATTAACCCGTTGTTGACGACGCTGGTTCCCGGGGTTGTTTTTATACTGTTTGGTATCCGTGCCGTCCGCCGGCTTTGAAATATTTGCGGAGATACCATTTATTTTTTTGGTAACCGCACGATCATCGACTCCGAAATACGGTCATGTGCGGCGAGCTTGTTCCGGTCGACCAGCATCCAGAGCAGACCGAGACCGGCAAATGCCAGTGACGGAATAGCTGTCATAAAACGCAGCAGTGCCTGCCAAAGGGAGATGGGTCCACCGTCAAGCCGTTGCAGCCGCAGGCGCCAGGCCCGCATCCCCAGAGTTTGTCCGCCGTGCAGCCAGAACCAGGCATAGAAAGAAAAGCAGATCAGAAACAGAAATGTCCGGAAAAACGGGTTGTGGTAGTGCAGGGTGCCCTTGGTGGCGAGCAATGCCAGTGCCGTGGCGATCAACAGGATGGACAACAGCAACAATGAGTCATAGAACATGGCAATCAGGCGGTAAAACAGTCCCGCCGGTGGGTAAACTTGTCTGTCACCTGTTGTTTGCATGGATTGTTGGCCGCGCCGCCCCGGTGAGTCGTCAATATGACGATTTTTACCACCTGACCGGGAGAAAAGTGTACAAAATGGTGCTCCCTAGGGGACTCGAACCCCTGTTACCGGCGTGAGAGGCCAGTGTCCTAACCACTAGACGAAGGGAGCGTTGCAAGACCAGCACATGGCTGGAAGCGATGTTATTATACGCTCAACCTTTTCATCCACAAGCAACCGCAGTGAGCAACAAAGGAAGTATCGATATCCACAGCGAAACCAGCGTAATTCCCCGTTCAGAGCATCCTGTCTCCCGGGCCAATATCAGTCCCAATGCACTGAAGGTGCTGTACCGGTTAAAGGAATCCGGTTATCAGGCGCATCTGGTTGGTGGCGGCGTCCGTGATTTGCTGCTGGGTCGTGAACCCAAGGACTTTGATATTGCGACCGATGCGCATCCGGAGGATGTTCGGCGGCTGTTTCGGAATTGTCGCCTGATTGGTCGCCGTTTCCGGCTGGCACATGTTATGTTCGGTCGTGAAATTATCGAGGTAGCCACGTTTCGCGCCCTGCACGAGGAGAGTGGTGACAAGTCGGTACAGCATATTGACGATGAAGGCCGTCTTGTCCGTGACAATGTCTACGGCGATATCGAAGGCGATGCCTTCCGACGCGACTTCACTGTCAATGCCCTGTATTACAACATTGCCGATTACTCCATTATTGATTACACGGGTGGTATGGCGGATATACAGGCCGGCCTGTTGCGCATCATAGGTGACCCTGATACCCGTTATCGCGAGGATCCGGTGCGGATGCTGCGCGTAGTGCGTTTTGCAACCAAGCTGGGTTTTCGTCTTGAGGCGGCAACCGAAGCCCCGATCACACGGCTCGCACCCTTGCTGGGTGATATCCCGCCGGCACGCCTGTTTGATGAAATGCTCAAGCTGTTCATGGGTGGCGAGGCACTGGCGAACTTTGAGATGCTGCGGCACTACGGCTTGTTTGAACAGTTGTTCCCAATGACGGAACAGTCGCTGAGTCGTGAGGGCAATTATTTTCAGGCTCTTGTCAGCCGGGGTATGGCAAATACGGATGCCCGTATTGAACAGGGCAAGCCGGTGACGCCGGCCTTCCTGTTTGCAGTATTCCTGTGGCAACCTGTGCGTGAGCGGGCGGCGCAGTTGGAAGCAGAAGGGCAGCACCCGGTCCAGACCCTGCAACATGCCGGGTCACAGATTATCCTCGAGCAGGCCGGGGTGATGGCAACGCCGCGGCGTTTTTCCCTGCCTATGCGCGAGATATGGATGTTACAGTTACGGCTTGAAAACAAGAGCGGGCGTCGCAGCAAGCGGGTGCTGAGTCATCCACGTTTTCGTGCCGCCTATGATTTTCTGCTGCTGCGTGCCGAGGCTGGCGAAGTGTCAAAGGATCTGGCTGACTGGTGGACAGATTTCCAGGAAACCAACCCGCAGGAGCAGGCAACCACCAGTGTGCGACCGCGGAAACGCCGGCGTAATCGTTCACGACGCAAGCCGGAGGTGAAGACAGAATGACAGTTCGAGTTTATATAGGCCTGGGGAGCAACCTGGAAGATCCGGTGAGACAGGTGCTGGAAGCGGTTGAAGAACTGGATATGATCCCTGATTCAATCATGGTCTCGCGTTCCAGCTTGTACCGCGGCAAGCCTATGGGCTCTGCAGACCAGCCCGATTACGTCAACGCGGTTGTCGCCATGGACACGCTGTTGTCAGCAGAGAATTTTCTGCAGGAGCTGACCCGGATCGAGGACCTGCAGGGGCGTGTGCGCGATGGAGAGAAGTGGGGGCCGAGGATTATCGATCTGGACCTGTTAATGTACGGCAAGCAAAAGATCAATACACCGGATCTGACAGTACCGCATCCTGGCATGCACGAACGTGACTTCGTTATTATTCCGTTATCGGAGCTGGCAGGGGATGTTAATGTTCCGGGGCAGGGGCGGTTGACGTCATTGATTAATAACTGCGAGAACCACTCACTCAAGAAACTGGTTACAGCTTGATGGTCAGGGAACGTCCCGGATACATTGTCGTTGAAGGGCCGATAGGGGTTGGCAAGACCAGCCTGGCAAAGCGTCTGGCGGAGAGTTTTGAGACAGACCTTATGCTCGAGGGTGCGGATGAGAATCCGTTTCTGGCAGGTTTCTACCAGGATCCACGTTCCGGTGCCTTGCCCGCACAGCTGTTCTTCCTGTTTCAGCGCGTGCGCCAGATCGAGGCCATGCGGCAGGCCGACATGTTTCAGCCGGTACGCGTTGCCGATTTCCTGATGGAAAAGGACCACCTGTTTGCCGAACTGACGCTGGGTACTGAAGAGCTGAAACTCTACGAGCAGGTGTATGCGCATTTGACCTTGGATGCGGCGGTGCCGGATCTGGTGGTTTACCTGCAGGCACCTGTCGATGTATTGCTCAAGCGTATTTCAAGACGCG
>JASJGW010000145.1:0-4314 GCA_033791305.1 Gammaproteobacteria bacterium
GCGACATGATAGCGGCATTATAACGATGACGAAGTCATCGTAGGAGATGGTGTGGACCTCTCCCTCCATTAAAGATTCCGGCGTTTCGCCGCGATTTGCACCGGGAACTGTCTATAGATCCCCTAAAAAATGCCGAAAAAATAAAACAACAGCTGCTGCTTGAAGGAATACCGTGGAACGTACTGAATCAATCAACCTGACCGGACAGCTTGCAAGCGATCGCTCGATGGTGGTTCTGTTGTTGTCCAACCTGGTCACGATCGCGCTGGCTGTTTACCAGCAATGGGATGTGTTTGTCCTGATGTGGGTCTACTGGGGCCAGAGCGTCATCATCGGATATTTCAACGTACGCCGGATACTGGACCTGAAAAAGTTCTCCACTTCCGGCTTCAAGATCAATAACCGATCCGTCAAACCGACACCTGAAACACAACGCCAGACTGCCGTGTTTTTTGCCCTGCACTACGGCATCTTCCACTTTGCCTACGTGGTCTTTCTCACTGCCGATACCAAAGTGGCCGGCGGGTTCCCGGTATTCAATGTACTGGTATGCATCGGGGTGTTCTACCTGAATCACTGGTTCTCATACCGCTACAACCGCGAGCAGGAACAGGACCGGGTGCCGAACATCGGCAACATCATGTTCTTCCCCTATATCCGGATTATCCCCATGCACCTCATGATTGTCGCAGGTGTCTCTGCCTTGGGCGGCAGTGCGGGTGCCCTGATCGTCTTTCTGCTACTGAAAACGGCCGCCGACGTTGCCATGCATGTCGTGGAGCACGCCATGGCGCGCGCCGCCGCCCACCGTGCAACACGTCACTTACCCTGAAAAACGACCTGCAGGCGCGGCGTCCCGCCACGAAACAGGAAAATAACTGTAGCAGTGGGCGGACAGAATTTCGGTGCGCATGGCGCGCCCTGCATTAAACGCACCCGCATCAGTCTTTTTTCTACAAGCCAGGCAGTTGCAGCAGTTGTAACACGTCCGGAAGGCCGATTACTCCGTCAGGTGTGCCGGCTGGATAGAGATCACCATGCGCCAGTTCGGTCGCACCCGGTGTCACCAGTTCGAGTGCGATTCTCATCATGACGACATAATCGCCGGTGTTAATGTTGCCATCCGGACTGCCCAGTGGTGCCACATCACCATCGTCGAAATTAAACGTCAGTGGAACCGGATCGACTGCATCGGAATGGCCATCACCATCCGTGTCGCCTGACAGGGGATTAAGATCCGTGCGGGATGTATAGGCCGGGTCATTGTCGAAGTTCACTTCAAAAAAGTCACTCAGCCCGTCCCCGTCGGTATCACTCAATAACGGATCGGTATTGATACCCTGTTCAAATACATCGGTCAGCCCGTCGCCATCGTCATCCGCGTCGCACGCATCACCACTGCCGTCGCCGTCGGTATCAAGCTGGTCCGGGTTGGCAATCACACGGCAGTTGTCACAGACATCACCGGCACCATCGCCGTCGCCATCGGCCTGTCCCGGATTTGCGACCAGCGGGCAGTTGTCAGGGTTTTTCAGAATAGTGAAGTAATCATCGATGCCGCCAGTGTTTCTCACAAAGGTGGCATCCAGGCGATTGCCGTTCACATCCAGCACCAGTGAGCCGAGGACATTGAGCGAGGCATGGATCATTACCGGGTGGTCCAGGGAGCCGCCGCTGATTTTGCCGGAACTGCCGGCGGTAATGTACACGGCACCTTGATACGGGTTCGCCTCATCGAATACGGCCTTGTAGGGGCCATCGAAACCGGTTTTGCCATCACCGGCATCAATCTTCATATCAAGCGTGAGGGTACTGGATTTACCGTAGTGCCCGTCGAGCAGAAAGGACCGTTCATAGGAATGACTGTGACCGGACAGCACCAGGTCCACGCCCGCCGCCTCCAGGATCGGCAGGGCATTCTCGCGCATCTCGATTAATTGTGATTCGGTATCGGAATCGTGACTGCCCTTGGTGTAGGGCGGGTGATGCCAGAAGGCGATAATCCATTCCTGGGTGGTGGCCGCCAGGTCCTGGGTTAACCAACTCAGCATGGCGCCGCCGGGAGAACGGTTGGTTTCATGGGATTCCAGGCAAATGAAATGGATGTTGCCGTAGTCAAACGAATAATAGGCCTCGGTGCCCGATGCCAGTCCACCGGCCTCGGCAGCGGTCGGCAGGGTGAAAATATCGTAATACGGCCCGGACTGCGTCGCAGAATCTGCTGAAATACCATCGTGATTCCCGAGCGTTGCCCAGAGCACGGACTTGCGCAGCATCTCCGGGTACATGTCAAACACGGCGGCCTGGTACTGGCTGTCGGTGCCATCGTTATAGGCATTGTCACCCAGCATCAACCACAGGTCCGTGTGGGTGCTGCCGGTAAAGCTTGCGTAGGCATCGGCAACGTCCTGCGCATTGGCATTCGCCGTGCCGGAATCCCCGAGCACCCAGATGCGAGTGGGCTTGGCCGTACCTGCCGCGGGTGATGTCAGAAAGAAATGCCCGGCATCATCACCGGCAAACACCTCGGTGCTAGTGCCAATGGAATAGTAGTAGGTGGTATCCGGGGTCAGGCCACTCAGCGTGACCGCGTGTTCCGTGGTGCTGCCGCCTGCAGCATCGGCTACACCGGTGAGATTACCGGGCGCAGTGCTATAGCGGACCCGGCTGTCAGTTGCGGTAGCCGTACGCCATTGGACAATAACGCTCGTCGGCGTGCCTTGTTGCAAATACGGACCGCGCGTGACGTTGTCATTGATGGACAGCTGTGGAACCAGTACCAGATCGCTGGAGGTGCTGGAAACATTATAGGCTGCGATGGCCAGGGTGTTGGTGCCGCTGTGCAATGCCGGAATTGCGGCGGACGAGATATCCTGCAGCGGGCTGTAGTTCGGCGTCGTGCCATTGCTGGATTCATGGGACGCGGGGACTGTGTTCCAGTCCGGAACAACGGCGGCCGGCATCTGGCTGGCACGGAACACCTCGGTACCGTTAATCCAGGCAACGTAGCCATCGTCATAATCCACCCCCAGGGACATCGTGGAGACCGTCGAAATATCGGCAATCGTAAACGTCGTGCGTGTGTAGATGGAGTGCGTGCCACTAGTTACCGTGGTCTGGAACAGGTTCTGTGCACCCGATCCGGTTTCATAACCAATGCCGTAGAAACCATTGGACCAACCGGAATCCGTAAAGCCCTCGGCAGTCCAGTTTATGCCCAGGCCGGGGTCGCTGCTGTTGGCCAGGTACTTGTTCGCTGCACCGGCCTCCACCAGCACCTGGGGTGCCGCCAGGTTGCAGAGTGGCCAGAGCAGCAGCGCCAGCAGCAGCCCGGACCGCAGGTATTGCAGGTGTTGCAGGTATCCGGGCTTACTGTCCATGGTCAGCCTGCTGGTCTGCCGCTTGCAGCCGGGCAGTGAGCGTCGTTTCCAGTTGCTGCACCGACCGGGTGTGACGGTGCCGCGGCGGCAGGGCCGCGATCGCTGCCCGAGCGGCAAGAAAATCCTGCCGCGCTTCCTGCTCCCGGTTTGCCGCTACCAGGATGTCACCCCGTTCAAGCAGCAGGAACTCCTTGCGGGAGGCGCCGGCCAGCAGGGGGTCGAGACGCAGGAGCGCGCCGTCAACATTGCCGCGCTGTGTTTCGAGTTCCACCGCATAGAGTGCGAGGGACTGGATGTTGCCCAGTACCTGCATACCTTCATCCAGGCCCTGCAAGGCCTTGCCGATGTGCGGGTCGCCTGCTGCGGCGTAGGCATGGGCACGTTCCAGGTAATACTCCGGCAAGGGTTTGCCGGGTTCAGGAACTTGCTCAATGGCACGGCTGTAGTCCGCTGCCGCGGCCAGTGGTTGACCCAGTGTCCGCCAGACCTGTGCCCGGGTGACCAGCGCACGCACATTGCCCGGCTGCCGGGCAAGTGCGCGGTTAAGATGCGGTAGCGCCTGTTGCGGTGCTCCCTGGTCAAGCCAGGTCCGGCCCAGTCCGAGCTCGGCGCTGGAAGCGGTTGCATCGAGCTGCAGGGCTTTCCCGAAATCCGCCAGCGCGCGGTCCCAGTCCCGGTGAATGCGGTAGAGATCGCCGCGCTGCAAATACCCTTGCGGATTTGCCGGGGCCGCTGCAATGCGCCGGGTTGCGTCCTCGATTTGTTCATGGAGGCCACTGTGCGCCAGGATGGACAGGGGCAGGCTGGCCAGCACCAGGCCAAGGACGCTGGAGAATCCTGAAAGAACCGGATGGGACGGCGTAGTGTGTGCGTGTTTCGCCTTTATTGCCATTACCATTTAGTGATCTGAAGCGGACCAATGGACACATATTTT
>JASJGW010000146.1:0-7480 GCA_033791305.1 Gammaproteobacteria bacterium
TATCCCCTGTTGATTGAAATTAGAAGCACACATTATAGTGCCCGCTGCAATGTTTATTCTTTTAATAATTATTGCAAGTTTGCAGCCAGGAGCCTATTTTGTTGCAGGATTCAGGCCGGCAAAACTACACAAGATAAAATGAACGAGAAAACAGAAACCCGCAACATGGCACTGTTCTGCGACTTCGAGAACGTCGCACTGGGCGTGCGCGATGCCAAATACGCTGCCTTTGACATACAAAAGGTACTGGAACGCCTGTTGCTCAAGGGCAACATCGTCGTCAAGAAGGCCTACTGTGACTGGGATCGCTACAAGGAATTCAAGGCAACCATGCACGAGGCAGCCTTTGAGCTGATCGAGATCCCCCACGTGCGCCAGTCGGGCAAGAATTCTGCCGACATCCGCATGGTCGTCGATGCACTGGACCTCTGCTATACCAAGTCGCATGTCGACACCTTCGTGATCATCAGCGGCGACTCGGACTTTTCGCCACTGGTCAGCAAATTGCGCGAGAATAACAAGGTGGTTATCGGGGTCGGGGTGAAGAGCTCGACTTCCGACCTGCTGATCGCCAACTGCGATGAGTTCATCTTTTACGACGACCTGGTGCGCGAATCCGACAAACCACGCCGGGTACGGCGCAAGCCGGTCGCGAAGAAGGCCGGCAAGAAAAACATAGTAAAGACCGAGGACGACAAGCAGCAGGATGCGCTGGATCTGGTACTCGAAACGGTCGATGCCCTGTTCAAGGAACGCGGCGAACAGGATAAGGTCTGGGGATCGATGGTCAAGCAGACACTGAAACGCCGCAAACCGGGTTTCAACGAAACTTATCATGGCTTCCGTACCTTCGGACAACTGCTGGAAGAGGCGCAGGCGCGCAATCTGCTGACATTGCAGCTGGACGAGAAATCCGGTGGGTACATTATCAAGGAGCTCATCCGCGAGGACGAGTAATCAGGCCTGCACAGCCGGTGTAATGTGGGGGTACCTGTGAGAGCCTGTACGGGTACGATCAGTACGGGTAATAGATAACCCTGCAATTAAGAGCGGTTTGAAATGGAAATACCTGAACGTGATGGAGACGGTTACCTGGTCGACAGCAGTGTCTGGACAGAGGAGATCGCACGCGCCATGGCGGAGGCCGATGGCGTGGAACTGGATGATACCAAGTGGCAACAGATTCTGAAGGCGCGTGAATATTACGAGGACCACGCCGTTGTGCCGCCTATCCGCAAGTTTTCCAAGTACCTTGGAGCAGACCAGAAAGCGATGTTCAAGATGTGGATGACCGGCCCGATGAAACCGATCACCAAGTACGGCGGACTACCCAAACCCACAGGTTGCGTCTGACCCCGTAACTGCCGGGCTTGCATGGCTTCCTGTGTTAGCTGCGGCATCACTCTAATAGTTTTCCGCCCCACTGGCATTCGGAGCCAGCGCACTGAAACTGCCGGAATAACAGGTGCCCGCGGTGATCAACAGACAAGTCTGGATGTTGGTTGACGTGCGTCAAAACAAGGCAGCCCTGGATATGGCATACCAGTCATACTTGTGCACTGCGGCAAACGGGACCTTGATCGCAGCCAGCAGCACAGGGACAACAACCCCGGGGGCACGCCAATGCAGGAGTTTGAGTATATACGCCGGTTTCGTGATCTCGGCATCGATGATGTGCCGCTGGTCGGCGGCAAGAATGCATCACTGGGCGAAATGTATCAGTGCCTGTCAGGTGAAGGTGTCATGGTGCCCAACGGTTTTGCCTCTACGGCACAGGCCTACCGCGACTACCTGACACACAACGACCTGGAAGTGCGCATCCGTCAGGCACTGGAAATACTGAATGTCGATGATGTGGAGGCACTGGCAAAAACCGGTGCACAAATACGTGGCTGGATCGTGGACGCGGAACTGCCGCCACAGCTGGCCAGTGAGATTACCGCTGCCTACGCGGAAATGACCGCAGAATACGGCGATGATACCGATGTTGCCGTACGCAGTTCCGCGACTGCCGAAGACCTGCCGGATGCCTCGTTTGCCGGACAGCAGGAGACCTACCTGAATATCCGCGGCAGCGAACACCTGCTGCGCACCTGCAAGCGGGTACTGGCCTCACTGTTCACGGATCGCGCTATCCATTACCGGGTGGACAAGGGCTTCGACCACATGAGCATCGCCCTGTCCATCGGTGTGCAGAAGATGGTGCGCTCCGACCTCGGTACGTCGGGCGTGATGTTTACCCTGGACACGGAAAGCGGTTTCCGCGACGTGGTCATGGTCACCTCGGCTTACGGGCTGGGTGAGAATGTGGTGCAGGGCGCGGTCAACCCGGACGAGTTCCTGGTATTCAAGCCGACGCTTGAACAGGGACACCGGCCCATCATCCGCCGTCACCTGGGTGAGAAGGCCATCAAGATGATCTATACCAGGGATCCGGTCACGGCTGAGGCCACCCGCAATGTCCCGGTGAAAAAAGCTGAGCAACAACGTTTCTCGATCACCGATGACGAGGTGCTGCAACTGGCCCGCTACGCAACGATAATCGAACGGCACTATTCGGCACGTGCCGGCAAACCGCGCCCCATGGATATCGAATGGGCAAAAGACGGTATCAGCGGAGAACTGTTCATCGTGCAGGCACGCCCGGAAACCGTGCACTCGGTGCGCACCGATGCCTTCCAGGAGATTTATAATCTCAAGGAACGTGGCATGGTACTGACACAGGGCAAAAGTGTTGGCGCCAAAATTGGCGCGGGACAGGCACGTATCATCCTTGAAGCCGCTCACATGCATGATCTGCTGCCGGGCGAGGTACTGATCACCGACATCACCGACCCGGACTGGGAACCAATAATGAAGATCGCCAGCGCGATCGTCACCAACCGCGGCGGACGCGTCTGTCATGCGGCAATCGTGGCCCGCGAGCTGGGTATCCCGGCCATAGTTGGCGCCGGTGATGCGACCCGGACCATTGAGGATGGCCAGGAGGTCACCGTGTCCTGTGTCGAGGGTGACATCGGGTTTGTCTACGAGGGCATACTGCCCTACTCCAGTGAACGGGTTGACCTGAGCAACCTGCAACGCCCGCAGACCAACATCATGCTGATCGTTGGCAACCCGGTACAGGCACTGGAATTTGCGGCCTTTCCCAATGATGGCGTCGGTCTGGCACGACTCGAATTCATCATCAACAGCAGCATCGGCATTCATCCGCGCGCCCTGCTGGAACACACCCATCTGCCCGCTGACATCCAGCAGCAGATCGCTACCCGTACCGCAGGTTATACCAGTCCACGGGATTTCTACATCGAACGGCTGGCAGAGGGCGTCGGCACCATTGCAGCGGCCTTCTATCCAAAGCCGGTCATCGCGCGCCTGAGTGACTTCAAGTCGAATGAATATGCCGCACTGCTCGGTGGTGAAGGTTTTGAACCACACGAGGAAAACCCGATGATCGGCTTTCGCGGCGCCTCCCGCTATCACTCGGAGGCCTTTGCAGAGTGTTTTGCACTGGAATGCGCCGCCATGAAAAAAGTGCGCGAGGAAATGGGTCTTGATAACCTGGAGTTGATGATTCCGTTTGCCCGCACAGTCGGGGAAGTGCAGCAGGTACTGGACATGATGGCTCGGGAAGGACTGCGGCGCGGAGAAAACGGGCTAAAAATCAAACTGATGTGCGAGATCCCTGCCAACGCGATACTCGCCAGCCAGTTCCTCGAGCACTGTGACGGTTTCTCCATCGGCTCCAACGACCTGACCCAGCTGACACTGGGTGTAGACCGTGACTCCGGGTTGCTGACCGGCTATGACGAACGCAACGCGGCCGTCACCGTCCTGATGGGCATGGCTATCGATGCCTGCCAGGCAGCCGGCAAGTACGTCGGCATCTGCGGGCAGGCGCCCTCCGACTTTCCGGATATCACCCGCTGGCTGGTCGAACAGGGCATTGAGTCCATTTCACTCAACCCGGACAGTATCCTGAGGATGACCGGGGTGGTCCTCGAGATTGAAAAAGAAATGCAGAAAACACACACCGTCAGCAATTGAATGCGCGCTGGATACGGAGATGGGAGTATTCGCTTTCTGCGTAAGCCGTGAGATTCAGCAACTGGAGCAGCGTGTTGATGTGCGTTTCACCATACATAAGGATCAGACATTGCATGCAATCCGTAGCCTCTTCCGGATCCGGTATGAATACCTGCACAGGTGCTTGTTCCGCGTGTTGTTCCTGCATGATCTGCGCCCCCACGGGCAGATAATACTGACGAGCAAGACATATAATATACTGTAAATATGGTATATTTTCTATTATAGGAAAAATAATCTACCGGTTTGTGATGTACTTTTGCTGTGACAAACCGGGAGTGACTGTCAGTGACCACAGACCCTTCTCCAATGGTCTACAGTATACTGATGTGCCCTGCAATCTGCTCCAGGGTGTAGATGTTACCATTATTGCGTACATAGCTTATTGTTTACAATGCTATTTTTCCCGCGGCATGACAAGGGCACGACACGAATGAATACCAGGAGGTTTACAGATTGTCCCCAAAGGAACAGAAGCAGGATCTCGAGGAAACCGAGATCAACTGCCAGAATTGCACACTGGCTGACCTGTGTCTGCCCCATGGCATGGATCAGGATGACCTCAAAAAGCTGGATGGTATCGTCGAACACAAACCACCCTATCATCGCGGGGATCACCTGTTCCGTTCCGGCCACAACAGCCATGCCCTGTTTGCTGTCCGCTCAGGCGCCCTGAAATCCTACTGTATAACCGAAGCAGGCGAGGAACAGGTGCTGGGTTTCATTCTGCCCGGTGAGCTGACCGGTATGGACGGTCTGGCCAGCGGCCGCTATGCCTCTGCATCTATTGCCCTCGAGACATCCAGTGTGTGTGAATTGCCCTTCGAACAGTTGAATACCCTGTGCAGTCAGTCGCCGGTCATGCATGATCGGATCATGCGCATCGTAGGCAAGGAAATCACGACAGACCAGCAGATGCTGACGCTGCTTGGCAAGCATAATGCAGAAGAACGGCTGGCATCTTTTATACTCAGCCTGTCGTCGCGTTTCAAAAAGCGCGGCTTGTCACCCACTGAATTTTATCTGCCCATGTCACGTCAGGACATAGGCAATTACCTGGGGCTTGCCATTGAGACAGTCAGCCGACTGTTTGCCCGCTTCCAGAATGAAGGAATACTGGCTGTCGACAGGAAATTGATTTCCATTCGCAAGCAGGAAAACCTGAGTTCAATGGTTGATACCTGCGAAAAGCGCTCACTGGCCTCATCCGTATAGCGGGCTCACGGACCTGTCATCCGTGGCGTGCTATAGGCTGGCGGCCCATCAAACGCCCAGTCGTGCCCCCTGTAGCCGCTAATGGATTCCTGACTAAAACATACTGCCTGCAGAAATAACAATGTAGAATACAGGAAACTTCTAACCATAATGATCCAGCCGGTGGCACTATCCGTATGACTACTCTGCACACAGAACTTCCCAGCAAACGGAAAACAAAAATTGTTGCCACCATTGGTCCGGCATGCGGCTCAGTGGAGCAGCTTGTCGCCATGATCAGGGCCGGCATGAATGTGGCACGTTTGAACCTCTCGCACGGCGTCCTTGGCGATCATAAAAAACAGATCAAGCTGCTACGCCAGGCATCAGAACAGGTTGGCACAAACATTGCCATCATGATTGACACCCGGGGGATCGAGATCCGCACCGGCCTGCTGAAGGATGAGAAGGTTAAACTTGAACCGGGGGCCAGCTTTACCCTGTTCAACGATGGTCGGGCTGGCGATGCAGACGGTGTCGGCGTGACCTACCGGAAATTGTTTGAAGAAGTCAGTGCCGGCACACCGATCCTGGTTGATGACGGTGCCATTGAACTTGAAGTCACAGCCATCGATGAATCCTCGATTATCTGTCGTGTTATCCATGGTGGTTGGCTGGGTAACAGTAAAAGCGTGAACCTGCCAGATACCCGGCTTGCACTCAGTGCCGTCAGTCCCGAGAACCGGGAGGATGTCGTCAGGGAGCTTGGCTTTGCTGCCGAGAACGATGTGGACTACATCGCTGCCTCCTTTATTCAGTCCGCAGATGATATCTACAAAATGCGGGAAATCCTCGTCGAAAAAGATGCGCTTATCCCCATCATCGCCAAGATCGAGAACAGGGCCGGCGTGGAGAATCTGGAAGAGATCGTCAGCGCCGCAGACGGCATCATGGTGGCACGCGGCGATATGGGAGTGGAATTGCCACTGGCTGATGTACCCGCCACCCAGAAAAACATCATTCGCACGACAGTGAGCAATGGCAAGGCTGTCATTACCGCGACACAAATGCTGGCCTCCATGGAACTTAACCCGAAACCAACCCGGGCCGAGGCCAGCGATGTGGCCAATGCCATTCTTGATGGAACGTCAGCGGTCATGCTCTCCGGTGAAACCGCTGTCGGCAAATACCCGGTGGAATCGGTCAGCACCATGGCTACCATTGCCCTGCGTGCGGAAGCGTCGTTAAGTGAATACGGCTATTTACAGAGAATCAAGCCGCATCCATCAAATGTTGTCACCGAAGCCATCAGCCAGGCAGCCGTTAGTATGTCCGCACATCTGAAGGCGGCGGCGATTATCAGCCTGACCGAAACCGGCTTCACCTCGCGGCTGATCTCAAAATACCGGCCGGAAATTCCCATCCTTGCAATCACATCTTCCACAAGGGTGGCGCGCAAGCTGTCAATGAACTGGGGCATCATTCCAATCCTGTATGATAGCGAACCCTCGGACACCGCGCGTCTCGCCTTTGCCATCCAACAGGCAATAACACTGGGATACGTGAAAACCGGTGACATTGTGGTATCAACATCCGGTCATCACCAGCAGGCTGGCGGGACCGACCTGATTCGGGTCGTTACGATTGAGGATTGACCCCGGGAAAAAAGCAAGCCTGTAGCCCGGTTTTTAGAGGGCCTTGAGGATGGCAAGTATGCCCGCCAGTCGCTCAAGTACCTGAGCAATCAAGCTATTGCCAAGCAGTGCTTGCTCCAGAAAACCAGGCAGGAATAATCCCAGGACTGTCAAGGTAATACCCAGCATCAGCATGGCTCGCAGCAATCCTGCAATGCCACCAGACAAAGAAGGCTCCCCGGCAGGCCTCATGCTTGCCTGCTGGTGACGCAGTTTTTTTCGGACGATGATCACGACTACCAGGGTGGTGACCATTAGCAGAACGGATATAACTATTCCCCGGGTTTGGGAAACGCTATCTGCCAGCGTTGCAAGACTGTTTCCTACCAGCTTAAATAATCCAAACCCCAGCAAAAAGGTAAGGACAATCAACAGGCTGATTATCCTTATCCCTTCACCTCGCAATCCCCGCCGTCTGCCTTGATAAAAGCCCCAGGCAAGATACCCTGCAACAATTACGTCCAGAGTTGCCATTGATAAACGGTCACCCAAGGGACTGCGTCCAG
>JASJGW010000147.1:0-2672 GCA_033791305.1 Gammaproteobacteria bacterium
CCCCGGTTCCTGCACGAACCACCTCGATGCCTGAATCCTGTAAAACATCAATCCTGGTCTGGTCTGACGTTTCACCGGTAATGACCAGGATACGGCGATGCCGGTAGGGCTCCAGCGCGACGATGGGTATTTCCAGGCTGCTGCTGAGAATGGCGATATCCGGTTGTGACGGCAGTCCCTCTGCCAGGCGCCACTCGCGGATGTCGGTGAACTCAGCCTGATTGCCGACCGGCAGCTGATCCTGTGCCTCGCCAATGAGGCTTTGTCGAAAGAAGCGGCTGCTGGTGATCAGCAGGTCAGCTTGTCCGGCAAGTTCCTGATACAGGCGCCAGTCTCGCGGGTTTGCAGTTGCGGGCGGTACAATGTGTGTGGTGTTGTCATGACTGCCAAGAGAAATGCGGCCATCCAGCGAAGTAATAAAGTTGCTGTAGACAAAAGGGCTGTTGGGCTGCCTGTGTAGTTGGTGCTGCAAGTACAGCCCTTCCAGCGGATACTGACCACCCGGTGCAGGATAGAGTCGGGTTACCGGTGTCTGCATGACTATGCGCCCCGTCAATTGTTTGCCACATAAAAACGGGGCCTTTCGGCCCCGTTGTCATCTTCTGGTCGTGACGGGTATCAGGCTTCAGCAGTCTGCACTACATCGGCAGACTTGCCCTGGTAATCCTGGATTGCTGCCTTGATGGCGTCCTCTGCGAGTACCGAGCAGTGAATCTTGACGGGTGGTAGTGCCAGTTCTTCCGCGATATCGGTATTCTTGATCTCACAGGCCTCGTCCAGCGTCTTGCCTTTAACCCATTCCGTTAACAATGAACTTGACGCAATGGCTGAGCCACAACCATATGTCTTGAACTTGGCATCCTCGATAACGCCGTTGTCACCCACCTTGATTTGCAGTCTCATGACGTCACCACAGGCAGGCGCACCCACCATGCCGGTGCCGACCTGCTTGTCACCCTTGTCGAACGAGCCGACATTTCGCGGGTTTTCGTAGTGGTCCAGTACTTTATCGCTATATGCCATTTCAGAATCTCCAAATAACTGAACAATTTAAATCGGGGTTATGCTGCCGTTTGCCGAAAGCTGGATCCAAACAGCGGGGCTTGATCTTCGCTGGTCGCTGACTGGATGGCCTCATCCAGCGTGATACCGTTGAGGTAGTCATAGATGCGGTTACTTAAACGTAGCCACATCTGGGCGCCAGCAGGGGCCTCGCCCTGGGTGTGCGGCTGCTCTTCGCGCCGTGTTACGTCATCAACGGTTGCCAGGATGTTGGCGATGGTAATTTCAGTTGCCGGACGTGCAAGGCAGTAGCCACCACCGGGTCCTCGCATACCTGTAACCAGGCCATGCTGACGCAGGCGTGCAAACAGTTGCTCCAGATAAGAAATCGAGATGGCCTGCTGTGCAGATATGTCAGCCAGTGTGACCGGTCCTTTCTTGTTCTGTAATGCCAATTCCATCATTGCGGTGACGGCATGGCGGCCTTTTGTTGATAATTTCATGATTAACCTCTACGAGTACGGTGCTTCGATGTTACTGCCGGTGCGTTGATTATATCCTGAAAATCCAATGCTCCGGTGCTGGACTCATGAATCGTAACCAGCCGACCTCATGAGCATATGATAGTAATACTTGAGTCTTTTAGTCAAGAATTATACCCGTGGCATTCTATGATAATAGTGTAAAAGACAATGTATATCAATAAGTTAGTTAATTTCTACCCTAATGTGGGTATGCCAGGGGGGAGAATAAGGTAAATAACCAGACTGTCTTCATGGACAATCCGGTTTGTGGCGGGTTCGGCTGCTGTCAGTGACTTAAACCGGCTCATTCACCTCACCGACCCCGGCCGTGTGTTTAACGGGGAGACATCCGGTGGGTGTTTGTTACAATGGCTGCGACAGGCGGGGGGGACGTTGATATCAGTAACGGGATCCTCTTTGTCATAGAAATTTATTTTAAAAATCAGGCAGGAGCAGAAAATGGGAGCAGAATTTACGGCTGGTATGGATCGTCGCCAACGATCACGTGAGAAACTTGATGCACTGGTATCATCACGCACCACGACGCTGGCGCTGCTCACTGAACTGGCAAGTCGTCAGCCATTCAACCCCGAACCCTCTATGGAAAAGGCGTTGCGTGAGTTTTGTGAGGCCCTGATAGATTATACCGCCAGTGCCCACTTTCAGTTGTACCGCTATCTTTCAGATAACCGTGAACGCCGGGCTTCAGTCCTCTCCATCGCAGACGAGATCTATCCGAAGATTATTGAAACTACCGATAAGATTCTGCGCTTTAACGACAAATACGAGTCGATGTCCCTGGATAATAGTGTTGAATTCCTTGCGGTTGACTTGTCCAACCTGGGTGAGTGCATAGCCGACCGCATCCAGCTTGAGGACGCGGTTATATCTGCCATGAACGGTAGCGTACATTAGGGTTCATACCATCGGGAAGTACGGCTGTGCAGGGCGTTTGCCTGGGTCAACCCGGCATTAATTGCCCCCGTTTTACTACGCGGCTTCACTCCAGATCTATTCCTGACCGGGAAAAATAGTGATGTCTAACAGTCATATACTGTGTGTAGCGTAGTTAGCCCTGGAGAAAATCAGATGGCCAGTAGTGATGCTTCACCGGCAACAGTGGATACCTTGCTGGAAATCATGGCG
>JASJGW010000148.1:0-5255 GCA_033791305.1 Gammaproteobacteria bacterium
GCATTAGAGAAAAAGTAATATTTGAATGGTCTGGCAGGCTGTAGCGGGGCATGCCTGCGTACACGGCATCGGCACCGTAGGCGATTGCATAGCGCAGATTCTTCAGGTTGCCGGCCGGGGCCAGCAGTTCTGTCGTATTCACGAGAGTAGGGGGCAGGGTAGTCAGTTAATGAATGCGATGTAGTATAACGTTAATTATTCAGCATGGAAGAACTGGGCTCAGATCCCGGTTTCCTCTAATATCAGGGGCCGGCTTCGATTATATTTTTACTTTCCCCCTGTGATCGAAACAATATAACTGTCAAATGCGGGTTCACGGGAATTCAAAATGCAGTCCATAGTCTCCATCGAAAACCTGTCCAAGACTTATGCCGGCGGCCACCACGCTCTGAAGGAGGTGACGCTGGACATCGCAACCGGTGAAATACTGGCACTGCTTGGACCTAACGGTGCCGGCAAGACCACGCTGATCTCGATTATATGCGGGATAGTCAATGCCAGTTCGGGCTCGGTGACGGTGGGGGGGCATGATATCGTTACAGACTATCGCGCCACGCGCAGTATGATCGGCCTGGTACCGCAGGAACTCACACTCGGCGCCTTCGATACAGTGTGGAATACCTTGTGTTTCAGTCGAGGCCTGTTCGGTAAAAGGCCCAACCCGATCTACCTCGAACGGTTGCTCAAGGACCTGTCGCTGTGGGAAAAGAAGGATAGTGAGCTGATGACGTTGTCGGGTGGTATGAAACGGCGGGTGCTGATCGGCAAGGCCTTGTCGCACGAGCCCTCGGTGTTGTTTCTGGATGAGCCTACAGCGGGCGTGGACGTGGAATTGCGCAAGGATATGTGGACGCTGGTGCGGCGCCTGCATGAGTCCGGTGTAACCATCATCCTGACCACCCACTATATCGAAGAGGCGGAGGCAATCGCTGACCGTGTGGGCGTCATCAATGACGGTGAATTGCTGCTGGTAGATGACAAGCAGGCATTAATGCATAAACTGGGTAAAAGGCAACTGATCGTTGACCTCGAGGAGGCTCTGAGTGTCGTACCCGATGTACTGGCCCCCTGGGCGCTGGAACTGTCGGTTGATGGTTGCCAGCTTACCTATACTTATGACCCCCGCAATACACAGACAGGTATCAGTGGCTTGCTGCAGGCGATAGGTGAAGCTGGTCTGGTGCTGAAAGATCTGAATACGACGCAAAGTTCTCTGGAAGAAATATTCGTCAACCTGGTGAGGACCAGGTCATGAATACGACCGCTGTCAAAGTGATCTACAAGTACGAAATGCTGCGTGCCTGGGACACCCTGCTGCAGAGTTTCGCCTCGCCAGTATTGTCCACATCGCTGTACTTTGTGGTGTTTGGCTCGGCCATCGGCTCACGCATCGAACAGGTCGATGGTGTACCCTACGGATTATTCATCGTGCCCGGGTTGATGATGCTGGCGCTGCTGACCCAGAGCATTTCCAACGCCGCCTTTGGTATTTACTTTCCCAAGTTCACCGGTACCATCTACGAAGTCATGTCTGCGCCGGTATCCTTTTTTGAGATCATGCTGGGCTACGTGGGGGCCGCAGCGACCAAGTCCCTGATCATCGGCCTGATCATCCTGGTGACAGCCGGCTTCTTTGTTCCCCTGGAGATCGCCCACCCGGTATGGATGACAGGGTTCCTGATTCTGACCTGCATTTCTTTCAGCCTGTTCGGATTCATCATCGGGCTGTGGGCGGACAATTTTGAGAAGCTGCAGCTTATCCCCTTGCTGGTGATCACGCCGCTGGTTTTTCTGGGCGGCAGTTTTTACTCGGTCAGCATGCTGCCGCCTGCCTGGCAGACGGTCACGCTGTTCAACCCGGTGGTTTACCTCATCAGCGGTTTTCGCTGGAGTTTTTTCGAAGTCTCCGATGTGAGCGTGGGCTTGAGCTTGTTCATGGTTCTGGCGTTCCTGGCTGCCTGTCTGTTGGTAGTGTGGTGGATGTTCAAGACCGGGTATCGGTTGAGGCAGTAGAACAGGGAGACGGGCATCCCGACCAATATCCTTGCCGAACGCCTGAAGCGCCTGCAGGCGGCCGGGATTATCGAGAAATCCCGTTACCAGCTACGCCCGGTGCGCTATGGATATCATTTGACGGCGAAGGGCCGCGATCTGCGACCGGTGTTGTCGGCGATGGTCGACCGGGGTAATAAGTATATTTCCGGTTCCGTGCCACGTGAGCAGGTCGAGGCCATGGCGCCGCAGCTGTTGGAAAACACGTAGGGCTGGCTTCCAGTTCACTGGTTTGTCAGTGCGGGCCGACTTGCGGTTATAGTGTCCAAACCAAACAGGGAGAAACCCAGGTGCACGACAAAGCAGGCAACTCGGAAACGGGCCTCGATCAACTGATCAGGGAAAGGTCGAACCAGGGTATCTCGTCCACCTACGCTATCGGTGATGTTCAGGGCTGCTTCGATGACCTGCTGAGGCTCCTGGATAAGCTTGACTTCGATCCGGATGTCGACCGTCTCTGGTTTACCGGGGATCTCGTTAACAAGGGACCCAATTCACTGGAGTTGTTGCGCTTCGTGCGCGGCCTCGGCAGTGCTGCCATCAGCGTACTCGGCAACCACGACCTGCATCTCCTGGCGGTGGCCGCCGGGGCGGTCAAGATCCGCAAAAAGGATACTATTGTCGAGATCCTCAACGCCCCCGACTGCGAGGAGCTATTGTTTTGGCTGCGTCACCAACCGATCCTGCACCACAACGAGATCCTTGGTTTTACCATGATCCATGCCGGGCTTCCTCCCCAGTGGGATTTGGAGCTGGCCCGGCAGTGCGCCTGCGAGCTGGAGACCGTGCTGCAGAACTTCGATTACGAGGACCTGTTCAGGTATGTTTCGGGAGACGGACCGCTGCGCTGGCGGGAAGATCTGGAGGGTTGGGGGCGCCTGCGATTCATCACCAACTGCTTCACCCAGCTACGCTGGTGCGACCTCAGCGGCCGTATCGATTTGCCGGGGGGAAGACGCAGGGCCTCGGCAAAGAAAAAGTGCTCGCGGCCCTGGTTCGAGATCCCGTACCGTGCCAGCAAATCGCTGCGGATACTCTTCGGACACTGGGCGAAGCTCGTAATCGCGTCGTCGGCCAGAGGGGACTGCGGCGTGATTCCCCTGGACACTGGCTGTGCCAACGGTGGCCGGTTCACCGCATTTCGGCTCGAAGATGGGCGCTATTTCAGGCTAAAGTGCAAGAATAAGGCCGTTCCCTGGAGAAGTCTCGCAACGTCCGAACGCAACGTCCAGGAAGAACTGTGAGGCTATTTATTTGTGCATAAAAAAAGCCCGGTATAGAACCGGGCTTTTTTTTACTTGCGGACTATTGTTACTTGCGAGCGCCCGGGCCATTCATTTCCAGGCCATTGCTCATATAGGTATGGAAATACTCCAGTGCCTTGTACTCGGCACTCTGGGACTTGTAGGGCTTGGCACGGACCTGCTTGTTACAGCCGCCGTAACGGCGATGCAGCGTACCCAGTCCGCCCCATTTTGAACGATAGACAGGGAAGTGTGTCACCTGGCCCAGTGCCGGACTCAGCAAGTCAGCACGAATCTTGTTACCCGAGTAGTAAACATGGCAGTCTGCACAGGCCATATTCAGCTGTCCGCGCTTGGCATAGAAGTGATTCTTGCCGCGCTCATAGGCGGCCATTGCGGCAGGATTGTCGGGGACAACGACATGGATGATCTGCCCCCGTGAGGTGTAGTGCATGTAGGCCGAAATATCGGCAATGGCACCTTTTGACCATCCCAGTGGCTGTTCACCGTTCACTTCACGGCAGGCGTTGATTGAGCCTTCCAGCGTGATTATTTTGCCGGATTCCTGATCGAAGAAAGGGTACCGGTGGGCAATGCCGATGCCGCCGTTGTCGAAACAGTCAGCATATCCTTTACCGTTCGCGAAGGGTGTATTGAACAGTGTCTCGCCCTTTTCGATGTTCAGCTCATAGGGGGGGAATTCCTCGATTTCTTCCCACTGTTCCCTGGATGCTGCATCAATTGAATATACGCCATTGATGAAGTCATTGAAGGGTGTATCCGGAAAGCGTTTTTTGAAGTAGGCCCTGAATTCCTTCAGGTCCTGTTCCGGCGATGCCTGTACCGGCAGTGTCACGCCGCCAAGCAGACCAAGTACTAGCGTAGCAGTCAGGAGTTTTTTCATTGAGCGTTTCCCCTACAGATCATTGGTTATGTTATTCACTCGACAGGTGATTATTTAATGGCAGCTTCGGCCGAGTCTTTTTCACCCTGGTTGTCGACCCAGCTGATGCTGATCGTGTCGCCAGCCGCCGCACCGCTAAACTTGAATGACAGGTAAGGGTTTTTGGATATTGCCCCACCCCAGTTGGCTGTTATTACCGTTGTGTCCTTGTGCTTGCAGACAACTTCCTGAATGAAGTGGGCAGGAATCTTCTTTCCTGTTTTCTTGTCTTTCTGCAGGCCGGTATCCATTGGGTGGCTGATCAGCACCTTGACCGTGGTAACACCGTCTGTAATTTTTGCGCGCATTTTAATGCTTGCCATGGTTAGTCCTCTTTAATGTTCTTTGATTTTAAAATGTGTCGTAGCGGGGCAGGTGAGTTAACCGCCACAGCCGCCAATGGTTACCTTGACTTCCTTGCTTGCGCTATAGAGCTTGTCACCGGATTTGACAACTGCAATAACGTTTGCTGTTTTACCCATCTTTATTCGGGTTGAAACGTAACCCTCTGCCCCCGGACCCAGTTGAAAATCAGCTGTCAGCGGAGTGGCATTCTTGTCAGCAAAAATGCTGATTGAAGAGACACCGTCAATACTCGTGGTAACCGAGACCGGGACAACTGCGCCATTTTCGGCAATATCAGGTGCCTTAATCTTGATCTTGTCACTCTTGTCCATGTTTGAGGAGCCGAACAATGCAGATACGCTCCCGTTTACGTCAGTTGCTTCAAAGGCCGCTTTTGACCATGCGGCCAGTGAGACCCGTGGCGTTAGGAGGCCTGTACTGACAGCCATTCCCACTGCGCCTGTGGCCAGTGAGCCTTTAAGAAATATTCTGCGTTTCATACTTGTCACGTGTGATTCTCCTGAGAATTTGGAATAGATAACCCTTGTATTAGAGTGTGTAAACGTATTCAACGACCTGGTCAACTTCTTCTTCGCTGAGCGCTCTGTTGCGACCAAACGGAATCATGATGCTGTTCGGGTTGGCAACGGTAGCATCCCAGATCTGTGCGC
>JASJGW010000149.1:0-7835 GCA_033791305.1 Gammaproteobacteria bacterium
CACGCCTGTTACCAGTCGCGCGGTGCGCTCTTACCGCACCATTTCACCCTTACCCGCACGAATGCGGGCGGTATATTTTCTGCGGCACTTTCCATAGGCTCGCGCCTTCCAGGTGTTACCTGGCACCCTGTCCTGTAGAGCCCGGACTTTCCTCCCCGCCCCAGTGGGCGAAGCGACTGCCTGGCCGACTCCCGGGGTCTATTGTAAAGGAAGCGTTCAGCCGGCAGCCGGTTTTATTTACGCGGGTGTTGGCATCTGTATCAGGACAGCTGCCCTGACATGGTTAACCGGAACGCCCCAGGAGCTTGCCCAACAGCCGGCTGACAACATTATCAGACTTGAAACCCGGAATAGAACCACGTCGCTCACTCCCCGACAGTTCACGCTTAAGACGCTGCAGCCCGGCGTGGTCCGGATCAATGTTCAGTCCCCGCCGCAAGGCCGTCAAGGCACTCTCATGAAAACTCAATCGGTGTTCGGCCATTGCCAGGTTGTAATACACCTCGACATCCCCGGTCTCGCCAGCTGCAGCCTTGCGGCATAGCTTCACCCCGTTTCTGTCACCCATAAAAACACGTGACAGGCCATGAAACGAGGTATAGCGACTCTGGTAGGCATCATCCAGTTCCGCACTGTCATCGGCGGTGCGGAAAAACAGCAGCGCACCTTCAAAATCCTTACTGTTAAAACAGCGTAAACCATCGACAAAATCATCACGCAGTTGGAACCGTTTTCCTGGTTCCCGCCCATCATACCAGCCTCCCATATCACTCCCCCCGAGTAGATATTCCGGCTTATACTCAGCAGCAGCTTGTATGCTTGTACAAAAAGCACACAAACGACACACTACCCCCTACCAATGCGGAGATTAAAGTGTTTATTTTAAAACGCAAGGTGCACATATTGACGCTGCCCCTGGCATGCCGCACCCTTGCCATACTTTTTCAATACACTATTCGCCAAAATACTGACACGGACTTGCCAAAATGAAGATTCTTTTTGCCAGCGCCGAGGCCCATCCCCTGATAAAAACAGGTGGACTGGCTGATGTTGCCGGCAGCCTGCCACGCGCCATCCGTAACTTGCGCCACGACATCCGCGTTATCATTCCAGCCTACCAGAGTATTCTGAAGCAGTCCGGCAAGTTCACGCTGGTAGCCCATCTCTCGCTGGAAGGTGTCAGCGAGCCGGTACGCATCCTGTCCGGCAAACTGCCCGGCAGCACGGTTGCTCTGTACCTGGTCGACGCACCCGGGCATTTTGACCGCAGTGGCAACCCCTACACCATGAAACAAGGCACCGTCTGGCCGGACAATGCCGAACGCTTCACTGTCTTCTGCCGCGCCATCGAGGCCATTGCAGTGGATGCCGCCGGACTCGACTGGCAGCCGGACATCGTGCACTGCAATGACTGGCAGACGGGACTGGTTCCACCGCTGCTGCGCCGCCATGCACAACCACCGGCAACGATCTTCACCATCCATAACCTTGCCTACCAGGGACTGTTCGACTGGAAGATATTCAAAAAACTGAAGCTGCCCGCTGACTTCTGGTCCATGGAAGCAATGGAGTTTCATAACCAGTTTTCATTCATAAAGGGGGGACTGATATTTGCCGACTGGGTGACCACTGTCAGCCCCACCTATGCTCAGGAAATCCAGACTGGCGAATACGGCTATGGACTTGAAGGACTCATCAGCCACCGCAAGGACAATCTGACCGGAATTGTGAATGGTGTCGATTACGCGGTCTGGAATCCGGGTCGTGACCTGCATATCCCGGTGCAATTCAATGCGCGCTCACTGCCACACAAACTCGAAAACAAACGGGCCTTGCAGGAGCACTTCTCCCTGCCGGTGGATAACAACATTCCGCTGTTTGCAACCATCAGCCGACTGGTCGAACAAAAAGGCATCGACCTAATCATTGACATCGTGCCTGACCTTGTTAAAGAGGGTGCCCAGTTAATCATTCTGGGCAGCGGCGACAGCCTGCTTGAAAACGCGATACGCAAGTCTGCAGCCAAATACCCGCAACACATCAGCACGCACATTGGCTACGATGAAGCACTGGCACATCACATCGAGGCAGGTGCTGACATCTTTCTGATGCCCTCGCGATTTGAACCCTGCGGCCTGAATCAAATCTACAGCCAGCGCTATGGCACGGTACCGGTGGTCAGGCATACCGGTGGTCTGGTGGATACCGTAACCGATACCACAGCGGCAACCCTGGACGACAACACCGCCACCGGATTCAGCTTTCATGCGCCCACGGCAGCGGCATTACGGGATGCCATCATGCGCGCCCTCAGCTGTTACCGCAAACCCGACACCTGGATGCAAATTGTGCACGCCGGCATGAAGCAGGACTTCAGCTGGAAGCGCAGTGCACGACTCTATATAGAACTCTACGAAACGGTGCTGGCCCAGCACACCGGTAAACCATCGCAGAGTCTGCCTGAATCAGTCGATACCAAGGATGTGCTGACGAACGAAGCGCATCAATCGCGAAATGGTGCTTGAAAAAGCCCCTGTTCGCGGGCAAGCCCGCTCCTGCCCTTCAGTAGCAGAATTATCGACAACCCGTATAATCGAACCTCCCGAACAGGCTTGAGGCCGTGCACTGGCGTCGCTTCTTACACACATGACACTTACGCAATTCAGGGAAGTCACCCCCGCCCACGACAAGAACCTGCGCAGCCGCGTCCGCCTGTTTGGCAACCTGCTGGGTGAGGTGCTGCGCGAACAGGCCGGCGAAGGCATCCTCTATGCCGTCGAGTCACTGCGCAAGGGCTACATCCGGCTACGCAAGGATGAAAGCGAGAAATTGCGCAAACGCCTTTCCCACCTGATTGACAGTCTCGCCCCGAACGAACTGACCAATGTCATCCGTGCCTTTAACCTGTATTTCAGCCTGGTCAACATTGCCGAGGAATCATTCCAGCATCTGCAGCGGCGCCAGCTGGCTCGCAAACATGGTCCGCTATGGTATGGCTCATTTACCCAGACCCTGCAGGAATTTCATGACGAGGGCGTGGACCCGCAACAAATCCAGACACTGTTAAACCATGCACTCTACATGCCGGTGTTTACCGCGCACCCGACTGAAGCCATTCGGCGCACAGTCATGTACGCATTACGCCGTATCTTTATCACCAGCGAGAAGCTCGATGACAGGCGCATCAGCCGTTACGAACGCGAGGAGATCCGGCAGGAAATAAAACAGCAGATACAGGTGCTGTGGAAAACCGACGAGGTGCGCGCCAACAAACCTACCGTCGAGGATGAAATTCGCAATGGCCTGTACTTTTTCCACGAAAGCCTGTTCGAGGCTGTACCTCAAACCTACCGTTATCTGGAAAAAGCAATCCGCCGCGTCTATCAAACGGAAACTGACACATCAGAACCGGCCATTACAGTACCCGGCGGATTGATCCAGTTTGGTTCATGGATCGGCGGTGACCGTGATGGCAACCCGTTTGTCAAACCGGCCACCACCATGCTGGCACTGCGCATGCAGATGCGCGAAATATTGGGTATCTACGTACAGCGTATCGGGGAGCTTTCCAAACGGCTGACGCACTCGTCCATGCTGTATCGCTTTCCCGACAGCTTCATGGATAGCGAGAAGGCCGACGAACGGCAGTTCCCCGAGGCGGTTCAGGATCTACCGGTTGATTATGTGCACGAGCACTACCGCCACAAGTTACGCATCATGCAGTACCGGCTGAACCTGAACCTGAGCGCCGTTGATGAACGCATGGAGCAACCGGATATTGACCTGGCCGGACAATCAATCGGCTATGCAAATGAACAGGAATTGCTGGACGATCTGCAGCTCGTTTATGACTCACTGGTTGCAGGTGGTGACAGTAAACTGGCAGATGCAGGGCTGAAGGACCTGATGCGACTGGTCCAGACATTTGGTTTCTACCTGATGCGCCTTGATATCCGCCAGGAATCAACCCGCCATACCGGTGCAGTCAGTGAAATTTTCAAAATTCTGCCCGCTGCCATTGATTACGCATCACTGGATGAAGCAGCACGGCAGCAGCAACTCACCCGGGCACTGGCAACACCCAGCCCCGCCCTTGACCGCTCCGGCCTGTCGAAAGACACTCGGGAGACGCTGGAGGTATTTGATGTCATGCGGTCCATGCAGGCAGAGGTCAGCGAACATGCCTTCGGAAATTATGTGATCTCGATGACGCATACAGCAAGCCACATCCTTGAAGTCATGTACCTGGCGTGGTTAACCGGTCTGGCTGGCAAGCGGGATGATGAATGGTTTTGCCAGCTGCGCATCAGCCCCCTGTTCGAAACCATTGATGACCTGGACCACGCGGAAGCCATCCTGACGCACCTGCTGCAGAATGAGACCTATCGCGCCTTGCTGAACAAGGCCTGCCATTGCCAGGAAATCATGCTGGGCTATTCCGACTCCTGCAAGGATGGCGGTATTCTTGCCTCCAACTGGAGCCTCTACGAGGCACAGCAAAAAATCATCAGCATCACCAGCCAGTACAACATTGAAGTCAGACTATTTCACGGGCGCGGGGGCACCATTGGTCGCGGCGGCGGCCCGACACATGAGGCCATCCTGTCGCAACCACCGGGAACGGTACACGGCCAGATCAAGTTCACTGAACAGGGAGAAGTATTAAGGTACAAGTACAGCAACCCCGAGACCGCTGGTTACGAACTCTCCATGGGCATCACCGGGCTATTGAAGGCCAGCCGCGTAATCATCAAGTCACACGTCGAAGACCGGCATGACTACATGCATGTCATGGACGAAATTACCCGCTTTGGTGAACACAGCTATCGCGACCTCATCGATAATACCGATGGCCTGTTCGACTATTTCTACGAGGTCACACCCGTTACGGAAATCGGCCTGCTAAATATCGGTTCACGCCCGTCGCACCGCAAACAGCAGGACCGTTCAAAGTCGTCTATCCGGGCAATCCCATGGATATTTGGCTGGGCGCAATCCCGGCATACATTACCGGCCTGGTACGGACTTGGTACAGCACTGGAAACATGGCGCAGTAATGATCCGGCACGTCTCGCCCTGCTGCAGAACATGTACCAGGACTGGCCCTTTTTCCGTTCCCTGCTGGGCAACATCCAGATGGCCCTGTTCAAGGGCGAAATGAATATTGCACATGAATACACCCGCCTGGCGAATGACCACTGGCTGGCTGAAAGCATCTACGGCAAGATCCGGGCAGAGTACCAGCGTACCGTGACACAGGTGCTGAACGTTTGCGGCGAACAGCAACTGCTTGATGATAATCCGTCACTGGGCCTGTCCCTGTTCCGACGCAACCCCTATCTTGACCCGCTGAATAATATCCAGGTGACACTGCTGGCACGCTACCGGAACACCGACCTGACCAATGAGCAACGTGAGCGCTGGCTGAAGCCGCTGCTGCGCAGCATCAACGCCATCGCCAGTGGTATGCGTAATACCGGCTAGACAACCGGTCGCACGCAGCAATGTGATTGGGTTATAGTAACGATAACCATTCCATACAGGGTCTAACCACGCATGACAAACAGGCTCGCACTGGTTGTTGATGATTCAAATACAGCACGCATCACCCTGAAGCACATGCTGGAAAAGCATGATTTGCACGTCAATACTGTGGAATCCGCGCAACAAGCACTCGACTACCTTGTCACCAAGACCCCGGATGTCATCTTCATGGACCACATGATGCCGGGCATGAACGGGCTGCAGGCTGTACAGGCCATCAAAAGCAACCCGGCAACAGCAACGATCCCCATCATGATGTACACTTCCAAGGAGGGGGACCTGTATGTCAGCCAGGCACGCGCACTGGGTGCCATCGGCGTCCTGCCGAAGCAGGTCGAGCCCACCCAGCTGTTTGAAATCCTCAACAATCTTGGGCTGGTCAAAGAGCGTCGCAGGCCGCGCCCGCCAGCCATTAGCCAGGTTGTCATGACGGACAAACTGCCGGAAGCAGTCACCATCCCGGACACCACGGAAGACATACAGGAAATTGCCCGGGAAGCAGCGGTTGCCGTCAACCATAGCCATGAAGCACACAGCCATCTGGGCGAACTGCTGGAGAATTACCACCACGAGATGGTGCAGGAGTTTCGCGAACTCCGGGACACTGTCAGGCAATTGGCAGACCCTGCCACGCCACAGCCAGTAACAAGCGCCCGTATCATCCCGGCACTGCTGGTCGCTTTTATTATGTTGATACCGCTGTTGTGGCTGGCTTACAGCAACACTCAGGCACGCACTGCGCTCGACAATGCCAATCAACAATTCACCCGGCTGGAGTCGGCACAACTGCTTCATCAGGAACAGGCCAGCGCCGGCAATTCGGAGAACACGGAGCTGCGCAAGCAACTTGATATCAACAAACGACAAGCTACCGAGCAATCGGAGCTGCTGTACAACAGTATCACCTGGGCAATCAACCAGAGCAGTCCCTATGACATTCAGGAGGAAGCCTACAGTGACCGGCGCCTGTCCATTATCCAGGAGCTTGTTTCGCGCCTGTCTGCACTCGGCTTCACCGGCGTTGTGCAACTGGATTCGCATCTGGGCAGGTTCTGCCTGACCGGCAATGAGGTAGATGGTTATACCCTGCCACCTGCTGACCTGCCGGCAACCGAGTGCACACTGATCGAACATCCCCTGCAACAGCTGCCGTCGCTGGGCAGCAGGCAATCCATTGCCTTTGCTAATTTCCTCGCCACATCACCACTGGTTAACAGTGGCGACATCAGCATCGAACTCATCCCCCATCTTTACAGTCGCCCGCTGGCGAAATACCCGCCGCAACACGAAGACGTTTCCGCCTATGAATGGAACCGTATTGCCGCAAGAAACAACCGGGTGGAAGTGAGCCTGGTTCCGGCTGAAAAATAACAGGGACCTTGTACAGGCCTGTTGCCCGGGCACAGGTGTCAGCAGATCATGGCAGGTGCTTGCAACAGCGAATCGCGTCGGGGACGGTGCTCCTGCATGTATAGATGCACCTGCCACTGAGCTAATCCGCATCAGGATTATAGGCCATCAAGTCATTCCACAGGACCAGGCTGTAGGGCATGGCAGTGGGTGCATTATTCAACTGCGCACCGGACCAGGCGGCGGTTTCCCACGCCAGCCGCTGATATTTGCTGTTCCCGGTAAGCTCACTCAACTGGTGCAACACATGAATAGCGATCCCGTTTGCTGACAATGTCGCCCCGTCACTGGCCGCTTTCTCCCGCACCCACAGTTCCGTATCCGAGGCAGTGCTGAAAAAGCCACCATCATCCGTGTCCCAGAACTTATCCAGCTGAGTCTTGACCAGCGCAATGGCACTGTTCAACCAGCGCTTGTTGCCGGTGACCTTGTAAATCGCCAGCAGCCCTTCCGCAACACCGGCATAGTCTTCACTGAATGCCGGCACGCCACGTTCACCCGCGCGCCAGTCACGATACAAGACGCCCTGCTCCGCCACGTACAAGCTGTCCAGTACGAAGCTTGCCGTTGCTTCCGCCGCCTTGATATAACGCGGCTCATCCAGCAGGCGGCCTGCCAGCGCCAGCGTGGTCATCATGTAGCCATTCCAGACGGCCACCACCTTGTCATCAACAGGCACTGCCGGCCGTTGTCTACGCGCTGCCCGCAAGCGCCTGTCAACCTCGGCATTGTGCTGGCTGGCCGTCATAAGGTCCACCTTGAACTTTTTGGCCAGCGCCTTGTTATCCAGCGCACGGTACAACACATTCTTGCCGCCCATTTCATCCAGGGGATCACTCAGCGCATTGCCCTGTTTTTCCACCCCGTAACGGGCGACAGCC
>JASJGW010000150.1:0-2863 GCA_033791305.1 Gammaproteobacteria bacterium
TTTTTTTATATCATTTGTGGCTATTTGTTGTCCTATTAAACGAAATTTTTGGGGAAATCGGGCCAATATGTTTTGGCCTCTGTATATCAGTCTGTTCGCGCACAGCCTCCTACTCCAGCCCCGGCAAGGTAAAGGCTGCCAGCTTGCCTGAATTGCCGTACACATACAGGATACCGTCTTTGACCAGCGGTTTTTCCTGGATGCCTTTATTATCAACCCTGGCACGTGCTTTTATACTTCCGTCATAGCGTGACAGCAGGTGAACATAACCCTCCAGGTCCCCGACCGCGACGTAATCATCAAACGGTTCCGGCGCGGTGAGTTTCCTGTTGATTAACTCACCCTGCTTCCACTCGGAAGCACCGGTCGAACGCGACAGCGCCCAGACATTACTTTCATCATCGGTCACGTACACCTGCGAGAAATCCACCCCGAGACCAACGTGTGACGACATATCCCGCTGCCAGCCCTGGTTTCCTGTTTGGGCCTCAATCACGGCTATGTGGCCCTGGTAGGTTGTCACGTACACGACACCGCCGATAATGACCGGGTCACCGTCAATATCCACCAGGCGCTCTATTTCGGAACGCCCCTGCGGGATGGCAATACTGACTTCCCAGACGGGAAAACCCTTTTCCGCACTCAGACCCACCAGCTTGCCGTTGGCAAACCCGGCGACGATCAGTCCGTCCTCAACGGCCGGAGTACTGGTACCGCGCAATGTCAGTACCGGTATCGAGCGATCATGTACCCAGAGCTGTTCGCCACTGTCAATGTCCAGTGCAGAGATATTGCCATCGACGGTTTGGACAATCACCTTGTCAAGATCGACCTGTGGAACCGAGAACACCTCACTGCTGACATCGGCCTTCCACAACAGGGTCCCGTCATCGGTACTCAAGGCCAGCACTTCGGCATTACTGGTACCCACGAGAACCAGGCCACTGCCTGCGCCCGGCCCGGCGGAGATGGCTACCTTGGTTTTTACCTGCCAGTTTTTCTTGCCGGTTTCTGCATCCAGGGCCACCACTCGACCCTTGCGATCGGCAATGAACATCTGGTCGTTATAGATGACCGGCACCAGATTGACAAACTGCTTGTCGTAACCGACACCGACACTGGTCTTCCAGAGCTTTTTCAAGGGCATGGGATCAGCAATCTCAATCAGTTCCGCGGGTGGCTCGGCATTATCCGACCCCCCGAGAAGACTGCTGGTCCATTTAGACAGGGTGGAACAACCGCTCAGCAATACCGCCAGCATCACGGCTGTCAGCGCTTGCTTCACTCGGATTCCTCAACAGGCGTGGTCGAGGCAACGACCGTACTGTCGTATTTCAGCTGCAGCAGATGACGTCCCGGTGCATCACTGGCAGTGATTGCCAGCGCGGCCTGGTAGGCCTTGCTGGCAGCGGCAAGATCACCGCGGGCGACATCGACATCGCCCCTGACTTCGGTGTACAAGGGATCAAAGGAGCTGTCCGGCCCAGCCTGATCCAGCAGGGCAAGCGCACCATCAAGGTTGTCCATGGCGATCATGACACGTGCCAGCCGCAGGCGTGCCGTTTCACGCGTGAGATCAGAGCGCGTGTTATCGATCACCCATTGTAAATGTGACTGGGCAACAGCCAGTTCCTCTGCTTCAATATTCATTCTTGCCAGGGCCAGCGCCGCGAGGGTCGCATAGGGCGTGCCGGTATAGTCCGACACCAGCACACCGGCTTTCTCGCTGACGATCTGGTTCTGCCCCCTCTCGAGAGCGACCATCAGCGTGGTGTAGATATTCGATGCAGTCTCAGCCTTGCGGTCCTGGTAAGCGAACCACGCCTTGCTGCCAAACAGCACGGCCAGCCCCAGCACCACACCGGTTATAATTGATCCGCCATTCTCACCCCACCACTTTTTGACTTCAGCGAGTTTTTCATCGTCTGTTAAGTTAACGTCCATCGTCACTCCTGTTAAATTTTCAAAATTCTTTAGTGGTGATCACGTCACCAATACGTGCAGCCACATCCTGCTGCGATAATGTCTCCTGCCCGGCTTCGCTGCGTAATGGTTTCAGGATCACAGTGCCCTGCGAAACTTCATCATCGCCCATCACCAGCGCAACACTCGCACCACTCCTGTCAGCCCGCTTGAACTGGCTCTTGAAGCTGCCGTTACCACAGTTGCTCTGCAATCGCAGGCCGGGAAAGGCAGTACGCAGCTGCTCCGCAAACACCATACCGTGTGCTACCGCCAGCTGACCATTCAGCACCAGATACACATGCGGATGGTTTACAGGTATCCCTGCATCACCTGCTTGCAGCAACGCCAGCAGCCGCTCCAGGCCAATGGCAAAGCCGAAGGCCGGCGTCGGCTTGCCACCGAGGTACTCGACCAGTCCGTCATAACGGCCACCGGCACATATTGTACCCTGCGCACCCAGTTGATCGGTGATCCACTCGAACACGGTTTTTGAATAGTAATCCAGCCCCCTGACCAGGCGCGGATTGATCTCGTATGCAAGACCGGCCGCATCCAGCAAGGCACATAATGCAGAGAAATGTTCCCGGGATTCCTCATCAAGATAGTCCGGCAGCTGCGGTGCGTCTTCGAGCAACAACTGCATATCCGGGTTCTTGCTGTCCAGGATGCGTAGCGGGTTGCTTTCCAGTCGCCGACGACTGTCATCATCCAGCCCGGACTCATGCTCGCGCAGGTAGGTCACCAGCGCTGTGCGATAATCCGCCCTGGCCGCCACTGTGCCCAGTGAATTGATTTGCAGCACGGCACCCTTCAGGCCCAGCCGTTCCCACATGCGCGCCGACATGAAAATAATTTCCGCGTCGATATCCGGTCCGGCCATACCAAAGGCCTCGACACC
>JASJGW010000151.1:0-6529 GCA_033791305.1 Gammaproteobacteria bacterium
TCGGGCAGTCCTCACCGGGAGGGTCATCATGACCGAGCAGGTCTCGTTGTCTGTGGGACCTGCCGTCGAGGCAGGTGATGCGGCGCGCGCTGAAATGTACGTATTGCTGGGTACCTTGCTGGCCGGCCCGCCGGATGACGCCATCCTCGAAATGCTGCTGGACATTGATGCAGGGGCGGCGGATGCGACCCCGATGGCGGCAATCTGGCAATCCCTGCAGACCGCTGCCGGTAACACTGATCCCGAGCAGCTGGCGGAAGAATATTTCAATTTATTCATAGGATTGGGGAGAGGCGAGCTGGTTCCCTATGCCTCCTTCTATATCCATGGTTTTCTCATGGAAAAGGTGCTAGCCTCACTGAGAAATGAGCTGCAGAAGCTCGGCTTTGAGTTGCAGGAGGGGGTTTCAGAGCCGGAAGACCACGTTGCTGCCCTGTGTGAAACCATGGGGATGATAATTTCAGGATCTGGTCTATCCTTGGAGGAGCAGTCGCAATTTTTCAACACCTACATGGCGAGCTGGATGGGAACTTTCTTCACAGAACTCGGGGCGGCGGAGTCCGCCGGCTTTTATCGGGCCGTCGCGCAGTTGGGACAACAATTTCTGGAGATTGAATCACAGTATCTTTCCATGCAAGCGTAAGCGTTGAGCTGGTCATGTCAGTGTGACTGAAGATTTCAGTTCACGGTTGGAGGCAGTCATGAAAAAGGATAAAACACGTTTTACCGCAGACCGCAGGCTGTTTCTCAAGGGTGCCGCCGTTGCCGGTGGATCCGTCGCATTGACTGCCGTGTCAGCAATCGCTCTGGTTGAACATGCCACGGAAGAACTACCCACCCCCGAGGTGACCGGGAAAACCGCATCGCAGGGTTATCACGAAACCCAACACATCAAGGATTATTACCGGGTCCTCAGGTCCTGATTCGGTGTTCCTGCCGATGCGCTGTCCGGGCAGGCATCAGCATAGTCGCAGTGCTGGGAACAGAATAAGTTAAAGATTTCTGGAGGCTGGATATGAAGCTGGTCAAGAAACAGGATACAGATGCAGCAACCGTACGCGCCGCCGTTCTCGGCGGAACCATCGATCGCCGTACCTTTCTGAAGCGCTCCGGTATTACTGCAGGTGGTATCGCCGCTGCCGGTACGCTATCCATGTCGATGATGAAGAAGGCCTCCGCGACGGCGGTGGCGCCGACAGCAGCAGCGGCTCCCGCACAGGTACGCAGCATCTGTACCCACTGCTCGGTGGGCTGCGGTATCTACGCAGAAGTCGAGAACGGTGTGTGGACCGGACAGGAACCGGCCTTCGATCATCCCTTTAACCGGGGAGCGCACTGTGCCAAGGGGGCCTCGGTACGCGAACACGGTCACGGCGAACGCCGCCTGAAATACCCGACCAAACTGGTAAACGGTAAATGGACAAAGGTCTCCTGGGAGCAGGCTATTAACGAGATCGGTGACCAGCTGCTGGCCATCCGTGAGCAGTCCGGTCCGGATTCCGTCTACTGGCTGGGGTCTGCCAAGCACAACAACGAACAGGCTTACTTGTTCAGCAAGTTTGCTGCCTTCTGCGGCACCAATAACATGGACCACCAGGCGCGCATCTGTCACTCCACCACGGTCGCCGGGGTTGCCAATACCTGGGGCTACGGTGCGATGACCAATTCCTACAACGATATTCACAACAGCCAGGCAATCCTGATCATCGGTGGTAACCCGGCCGAGGCACATCCGGTCTCGCTGCAGCACCTCTTCCGAGCCATGGAACGCAACAATGCGCCGTTGATCGTGATCGATCCGCGTTTCACCCGTACTGCCGCACATGCCGATCTCTACATGCGCATCCGTCCCGGTACCGATGTGCCGGTGGTCTGGGGCATGCTCTGGCATATCTTCGAGAACGGCTGGGAAGACAAGGAATTCATTAAACAGCGCGTCTATGGCATGGACGATATTCGTGCGGAAGTGGCGAAGTGGACGCCGGACGAAGTCGAGCGGGTTTCCGGGGCGCCGGAAGAGACCATCAAACGTGCCGCGAAGCTCATGGCACAGCACCGCCCGGGTACCTTCATCTGGTGCATGGGGGGCACGCAGCACACCATTGGCAACAACAACACCCGCGCCTACTGCACCTTCCAGCTGGCACTCGGCAACATGGGCGTCGCCGGTGGCGGCACCAACATCTTCCGCGGCCATGACAATGTGCAGGGCGCCACCGATTTCGGTGTGCTCAGTCATACGCTGCCGGGCTACTACGGCCTGTCCGGCGGTGCCTGGAAACACTGGGCGAAGGTCTGGGATGTTGATGACGACTGGCTGGCCGGACAATTCGATCAGGGCAGTTACGAGGAGGCCAAGGGCAAGCCGGTCAAGCCTATGAATACCAAGGGTATTCCGGTATCGCGCTGGATCGACGGTGTGCTGGAAGACAAGGCCAATATGGCGCAGCAGGACAACGTCCGCGCCATGGTGTTCTGGGGCCATGCGCCGAACAGCCAGACACGCGGTCCCCAGATGAAGGAGGCGATGGAAAAACTGGACCTCATGGTCATCATCGACCCGTACCCGACGGTGAGCGCCGTGATGCACGACCGTACCGATGGCGTTTATATGCTGCCAGCGGCAACCCAGTTCGAAACCTATGGCTCGGTGACCGCCTCGAACCGCTCCCTGCAGTGGCGTGACAAGATCATCGAACCACTGTTCGAGTCCCTGCCGGATCACACCATCATGTACAAGATGGCCAGCAAGCTCGGTTTTGGCGAACAGCTGTGCAAGCACATCGCGGTGGAGAACGACGAGCCCAGCATCGAGGACATCACCCGCGAATTCAACAAGGGCATGTGGACCATCGGCTATACCGGCCAGAGCCCGGAACGCCTGAAGCAGCACCAGCAGAACTGGCATACCTTCGATTACACCAGTCTCGAGGCCAAAGGCGGTCCGGCCAACGGTGACTACTATGGCATGCCCTGGCCCTGCTGGGGTACCGCGGAGATGGGGCATCCAGGCACACCCAACCTGTACGACACCAGCAAGCCGGTGGCGCGCGGCGGCCTGAATTTCCGTGCTCGCTTCGGGGTCGAGCGCGACGGTGTCAACCTGCTGGCCGAGGGTTCCTATCCAGAGGGCAATGAACTCAAGGACGGTCATCCGGAATTTACTGCCGATATGCTGAAGAAACTCGGCTGGTGGGATGATCTGACCGACGATGAAAAGCAACTGGCAGAAGGCAAGAACTGGAAGACCGACCGCTCCGGCGGGATCCAGCGGGTTGCCATCGAGCATGGATGTGCGCCGTTCGGTAATGCCAAGGCACGTACCGTTGTGTGGACCTTTCCGGACCCGGTGCCGGTGCACCGTGAGCCGCTGTATACATCGCGGCGCGACCTGGTGGAGAAATACCCGAGCTACGAGGACCGCAAGTCCTTCTACCGTCTGCCGACCCGTTACGGCTCGATCCAGGCGAAAGACTACACCGGTGACTACCCGCTGATCATGACCAGCGGCCGGCTGGTGGAATACGAGGGTGGCGGTGACGAAACCCGTTCCAATCCCTGGCTGGCGGAACTGCAGCAGGATATGTTTGCCGAGATCAATATCGTCGATGCCAACAATAATGGCATCAGGGATGGTCAGCAGATCTGGGTCGAAGGCCCCGAGGGTGGCCGTATCAAGGTCATGGCAAAGGTGACGCAGGAGGGTGTGGCCGCGGGCGTCGTGTGGATGCCGTTCCATTTCGGCGGCCATTTCCAGGGCAAGGATCTGCGGGACAAATACCCGAAAGGCAGTGATCCCTATGTGCTTGGCGAGGCCTGTAACACGGCCTTCACCTATGGCTACGATTCCGTGACCCAGATGCAGGAAAGCAAGTGTTCCCTGTGTCGCATCAGCCGCGCTTGAGACAGGAAGGAGACAGATCATGGCACGAATGAAATTTCTCTGTGATGCCGAACGTTGTATCGAATGCAACGCCTGTGTCACGGCCTGCAAAAACGAGAACGAGGTACCCTGGGGCGTCAATCGCCGTCGCGTGGTCACCATTAACGACGGATCACCCGGCGAACGTTCCATGTCGGTGGCCTGCATGCATTGCTCGGATGCACCGTGTGCAGCGGTCTGTCCGGTCGATTGCTTTTATTTCACCGATGACGGGGTGGTGCTGCACGACAAGGATATCTGCATCGGTTGTGGCTATTGTTTTTATGCCTGTCCGTTCGGTGCACCGCAGTTCCCGCAGGACGGAGTCTTCGGGCAGCGTGGCAAGATGGACAAGTGCACCTTTTGCGCCGGTGGCCCCGAGGCAGACAATTCAGCCGAGGAGCGTACCAAGTACGGCAGCAATCGACTGGCCGAGGGCAAACTGCCGCTGTGTGCCGAGATGTGTGCGACCAGGGCCCTGCTCGCCGGTGACGGCGATACCGTCTCCGATATTTTCCGCGAACGTGTGACCTGGCGGGGTTCGGCCGGTATGGCCTGGGGCTGGGGAGTTGCCTATGGCAAGAAGGGTATCCGCCGCGGCCATGCTGCCGAAGGGAAAGCGGTGGGTGGTGATTGATTCGCAGGTGAATGTGTAGACGCCAGGGGAACGGGGGTGCCTTCTCCCTGGCTTTCTCCATCCTATCTTCCGGAGGGAGGGGTACGTATAAATTGCAAAAAATGTCTGAACAGGGCGGGTCGTAATGGCTATTCATAAGCAAACAAGCGCACGGCATTACCGCATTATTGTTTGGTCGTTCTTGTTACTGGTTGGTTTGACGCTGTTGCTGCCATTAATTCCCTATGCCGTTGCTTACGTGAATCCCGAGACAGGCGGTGTGCTGAATCCGGGTACGGATCTCTGGCGTGCTGTGCGTGAAGCAGATGTGGGCACGACCCAGGTACAGGGTGTGGATACCAGGGTGCTGATCAACGCGAATGGCGAACGCTGGCGTCACTTCCGCATGAATCAATTAATACCTGTCGGCGCCATGTTGATGGGCAGTGTGCTGGCGCTGATTGCGCTGTTCTACCTGGTACGTGGACCGCTGCGCATGCCGGGCGGACCAAGTGGCAAAATGATTCAGCGCTTCAGTGTATTCGAACGCACTACCCACTGGTTCACCGTCAGCCTGTTCTGGTTACTGGCACTCACCGGACTGATTTTGCTGTACGGCCGCTTCGTGTTGATTCCGTTGCTGGGTCCCGAGGGTTTCGGGTTGACGGCATCGGCGTGCAAGGAGGCACATAACCTGTTTGGCCCGATATTCCTGGTTGCAATGTTGATGATGTTTGTGACTTTCATAAAAGACAATATTTTTGCACACGGTGATATGACCTGGCTGTTGAAAGGCGGTGGCCTGTTCGGTGGTGGCCATGTCAGTGCCGGACGTTTTAATACGGGCGAGAAGATCTGGTTCTGGATTGCGATCCTGGGCGGCCTGGTGTTGTCGGCTTCCGGACTGGTGCTGGATTTTGCCGTATTCGGACAGGGTCGCGAGGTGATGGAAATCTCCCATGTGCTACACGGCATCGCCGCACTCGTGGTTATCACAGTGTCATTCGGGCATATCTACCTGGGGACCGCCGGTGTTGAGGGTACGCTCGGCAGCATGGCCAACGGTTATGTTGACGAGGCCTGGGCAAAGTCGCATCACGATCGCTGGTATGCCGAGGTCAAGGCGGTTGATGCGGCTGATGGCACAACGGAACCGGCTGGTGTTGCCAGCCCGGCGCGCGATGGGTGAAAGTAAAAGGATGAACGATGTTTGAACAACTGGTCGACGGTGTTTTCTGGAAAATTTCACTGTGGGTATTTGCCATCGGTGTGCTGTGGCGCATCCTGTCAATCTTCCGGGTGCGCAACAAACCTGACTTTTCCGAGCCGCGCGGCTCGGGACTGGCCGGTGCCATTGGGGCTAATTTGCGGCGTTTCATCCCGCGTCGCGAGATGGTTTCGCGTACCCGGTTGCAGGTTGTCGCCGGCTACCTGTTTCACCTTGGCCTGTTTGCGCTGCTGGTTTTTGCAGCACCGCATGTGTTGTTCATCGAGACACAGACCGGACTGAGCTGGATGCCGATGCCGTACTGGGGGTTTATTGTTTCGGCACAGCTTGCCTTCATCGGACTGCTGCTGTTGTGGTTCCACCGCGTCATGCACCCGGTGACAAGACTGATTTCGGATACCGATGATCATATTGCCGCCATCCTTACATTTATTGTCATGCTCACCGGTTGCATGGCACTGATTGAGGCGTTCGATGGGCTGCGGATATTGCACCGCTTCATGGTTGAGCTGTGGCTGGTGTACTTTCCATTCAGCCGGTTGATGCATGCCTTCATGTTTATCCCCAGTCGCGCCTTTACGGGAGCCTGGTTTGGCCGCCGGGGGGTGAAGGCATGATCTGTCCGTGTACATGGAGAGCACGCTGATGAGTGACAGTCTGGAACGCGGACTTGAAGCCATGCGTAGCCAGATGGATACCCGCGTGATGTCCTATCTGTCGACCTGCGTGCATTGTGGTATCTGCGCCGACGCCTGCCTGTTTT
>JASJGW010000152.1:0-17412 GCA_033791305.1 Gammaproteobacteria bacterium
GCTGTTTGTATCTACGGGTCTTGTTTCACCATAGCCTTCAAGGTGGAACCGGTCCGGTGGAATACTGCCATATTTCATCAACTCATGCAGAACAGTTACCGCACGCGATGCCGAGAGTTCCCAGTTTGAACGATACTGCCCGGTAGAAATAGGCACTGAATCAGTATGGCCTGCTATCACTACAGCACCTGGATTGCCACCTATTGTTTTGGCCATCTTCTCCATCAGAGACCTGAAAGGTTCTATCAATTTTGTACTTCCCGATGCAAATGACCCCCTCTCCAGAATGCGTATAACAATCGTCTCATCGATTATATCCACCTCGACATAGCCGTCATTGATTTCACCTGCAAGCGCAAGACGTAACCGATTCTTCTCGTCCACCAGGGGATCCTTGACAAAGTCTGGATCAGGAAGTTTCAAATATTGCCGGAAGTCATCAGTGGTATGCTGTCGCAGTTGGTTTCTGAGCGTATCCTTGGTTGGCGTGCCGGCACTAAACTCCTGCGCAATAATATTGATTCCCTTCGGCGGCTCCTTGACCTTTATTTCCTTTTGAATGCCAAATGCCTCCTTCATTGAACCTGCGACCTGCTTGTATTTAGCCTTATCCATCTCGGAAAATGAAAATAAAAGCACGAAGAATGCCAGCAACAGAGACATCAAGTCCGCAAAAGTCAGTACCCAGGCTGGAATTCCGGTAGGGCAATTCTGTTTTGGCGACGAATTTTCGTAATCACATGACATGGCTTACTTCACTGAATTCGTCTGACAGTTCCTAGGCTGCATCCGGTTGCGAGTCGTCATCTTCATCTGCAGCCCGCATGTTTCCCGGCAGATAGGTCTTTAGCAAGTCATCCACAACACGCGGGTTAAGACCTTCCTGTATCGCTGAAATACCCTCCAGAATTAACTGCCTGGTCATCCGTTCCTGCTTGCTGCGCAGGGCAAGCTTGTCTGCGATAGGCAGGGCAAGAACATTCGCAATAACAGCCCCGTAAAGTGTTGTAAGCAGCGCTACGGCCATTGCAGGGCCAAGCGCCTTGGGGTCATCCATATTTGCCATCATCTGTACCAGGCCGATCAATGTCCCGATCATTCCCATCGCCGGGGCAACATCAGCAATTGACTTGAAAATGCTTTGGCCTTCTTCGTGACGTTCAATGGTCTGGTTGATATCCGTGTTCATCATCTTGCGAACAAAATCGGCATCACTGCCATCCACAACAAGCTGCACACCTCTCTTGAGAAATTTGTTATCGATTTCAACTTGCTCTAGACCGAGCACACCTTCCTTGCGGGCAATATTGGCAAGCTCGACACACTTCTCAATCAGCTCGCTGGGAGCCTGTGTCTTGTGAAGAAATGCTTTGGCTGCCGCCTTCATGGCATGTGCAGCAACAGAAAGGGGGTATTTCATCAGGACAACTGTCATTGTTCCTGCACAGACGATCATCAACCCGGGGCCATTGATGAAAATATCCATGGATCCACCCATGAGGATGGCTGTCATAATTGCGCTTATCGTACCTACCAAACCGATTAAGGTCGCGAGATCCATTCGAATGCTGCTCCTTGACTGCTACTGTGTACCGGGGGAATGTGGTAATCAGTTGCCGTTTCCCGCATACAATGCGGCAGGCATCTCCCTGCCCCCTGGTTTACTCCCTGAGACACACATTTTATCGGTCAGCCACACTGTAACTTTATACATACACCCGCCTCAGGAGATGGGATCATGACAGCAAAGGAAACACTGTATGTACGAATGCACGCGCATGTATAACCTAAAAAAAACAGTCACTTTGACTTTCCAAACTCAATCAGGCCCGGTTTCGTTGTTTTTTTTGACAAGCGTTTCTTCCGATTGGGCCACAAGACACGACAAGACCACAGAAAACCTCGCAGGGATTCCTGTTTTTATACTAATAATTCAGCAGCTTATCTTATGATTAATAAACGATCAGGGTGAACAAAGGAAAGGCGTAACAGGCACCGCTGGACCCGAAAGAAGAAGACCAGGCACGATAATTTGGCGGTCGGGCTGCCGGACATGTTAATCCTTGCGCTCGGACTCGCGCCAGGCAAATGAGCAATCAAGATGGGTACGGATGGTAATCAGGCCACTCAGACCATCCTCAACCAGTATATCCATGGGACGCCGGCTGCGCAGGCGCTTGCAGGGTTGCTTCAACCAGATCAGGCCGATGCTGGCATTTCGTGGAAAGGTGGTACGCAGCGCCTCGGCGATCCCGAGCAGATGTTCAACATGCTTCATGACCACCGGATCATCCGGCAAGGGCGTATCATCCTGAAAACGACGCAATACCCTTGTGCGGGTATCTTCCGGCAAACCCAGTATACTGATCTGGTCAGTAGCCCTGATACCCCAGTCATCCAGCAGGTTGACGACCATGCGGCCCAGCTGAGTGCGATCTTCCTGGGTAAGTACTGACATTGTTATTCTACTGCCCTTGAGACGATTGTTTGCAAGACAGCATTCTAGCACGCGCCACCTCGCATAGACTTTATAACCCCTTTATCCTTGCGTTATTTTAGGGGGTTTATCCAGTAGCCGTCAGATATTTGCGCGTTAGCGGTAAATTTTCCCTATGATTTGATCCCTGCATGCGCACAATCCACCGGACATCTCTTCACATGACCCCACTCGCTCTGCTGTTGTTAATCGCCTTCCTGGTCTGGTTCTGGCAAATCAGTCAGCGCTGTCGTGACACGGCCATTCAAATTGCCCGTCAGACCTGCAAGCAACAGGGCGTACAGTTTCTCGACGGAACCGCATCATTGCAGTCTGTCAAACCCTATTACACGCGCGCTGGCGGCCCCGGCATAAAACGCACCTATACGTTTGATTACAGTGAAGACGGTGTCACACGCCGTACCGGTTGCATCATTATGCACAACGTGCAAGTCACTGCAGTACTTGTGGACAGTTAACCCGCATTTCCCTCGGAGTGGTGAGAAATGCGGGTTAACTGTCGGGAGCAGCATCACGACTGATATACTCTGCCTGTCGCAGCAGTTACTCCAGGAACCGGGAATGCCCTACTACATTTATATAGTCACAAGCCATGATACGGCCGGCACCCGATCAGTCAAGCTGGTCAGGGAGTATGAGAATTTCAAACTTGCCAAAACCGAAGTCAGGCGGTTACGCAGTGAGGAACAACTGGAAGAAAAGCAGGTTTACAAGATCATCTTCGCCAATGACATGGCACAGGCGGAGCAACGACTCACTGCATTCAGGGAAGAACCCATCGCCAAGGAATGGGAAAAATAGCACCGGCACTTCCCTACTATGGATGAGCAGCAATACAGGAACACCTACCATTCGGTAAACGACCGGCGTTGCGTCTTTGAAAAAACCATTAACTCACGGCGTAGTACCTGCAAGCAGGCTCGCCGCTTTCATCTTGCAGACCGCGAGGGCATTGCCTGCCGTTCTGCATCGGGAAATGCACTCTGCAAGGAACTGCTTGACCACATGCGCAGTAAAGCGCGCTTTGCCCTGCATCTGACCAGCGCCGACAGCCCGTTGCCGCATGCCAGAGAAATCAAGGTACAAACCGGCGGTCTGCTGGGACTACAAGGTCTGTTACACACGGAAAAATCCGATGCAGACAATGTCGAAAATATAATCGGGCTGATTGATACCGCATTAGCAAGATTCGAACGTCTGGAAAACCTGCCTTACGACATTATTGTGCAGGCCATCGTGAAATTCGAGGGACGCAAAAAACGTCTGCACAAACATGATGATTAAACAATAATAAGAACCATTGCCATGCGTCTGAAAAGACAACCCCGAACCGACCCCACGGATACACCGCGGCATCTACCGCCACTGGAAATCGTCATCGAGATCCCGCGTGGCAGTTTCCTGAAACGCGGATCAACAGGAGAACTGGATTTTATTTCGCCCTTCCCGTGCCCGTTTAATTACGGTTCGGTCGACCAGTACATCGGTCTTGAAGGTGATCTGCTGGATGCAGTGGTACTGGGGCCACGCTTGCAGAGAGGCAAACGCGTAACCGTACCGGCTGTGGGCGCCGTGGGACTGACCGACCGTGGCATGTACGATGACAAGATAGTCTGCAGCCCTGATCCCGCCACCCCGCGGCAACGTTTTCTGATACTACTGTTTTTCAGGTTTTATGCACGGTGCAAGGGTGTGCTCAACTTCTTCCGTGGCCGTCCCGGCCGGAATGCCTGCGACGGGTGGTGTGATGCCAGGGACGCCATTTCCCGGGCACGACCTCGCAAGGGCGGAAAATGGGCAGGTTCGGATATTCCTTTCTGAGCCTCTGTGCCAGTTCCCGTATTTTTTAATTTAATAGCCACGGAAGAATTCGGGAATATAAAGTCCCGAATAGCAATTTTCCCCGTGCTCTTCCGTGGATTCCGTCGATCCCGTGGCAATAATCTCTTTCTTTATCCGGTTGAATCCGCACAGGATTACTGCAGTACAATCGAATCTTTCCTGACCGGTGAAAGCGTTTCCAGGTTTGCTCCGTTCAGGCTTGCATGGCGGCGCACCTGGAAATAGATGGTCTTTTTACCCGGTCCCGCACTTAGCTGGAAAGCAGGCGCTTGCGAATAATCCTGCCAGCCGGCGCCCCTGAAATTTGCCATTTCGCTGGCACGGTACTGTGTCGGCTGGCCGCTCACTAGATTGTCGAGCGTCACGTTACGTGTTGTCGTCACAGCCGTACCGCTGCTCATTGCAAACCGGCTTATACCCAGCCCACCAGACGCCCGCGTGGCAGTTTCGCCCAAGGGCAGGGGGCACTGGGTGCCGCCACCACCGGTTGGCAGGGAAATCACCAGCATGCGATTGCCCGCTGAGGAAACCATGGTTTCCTGTTCCGCCTTGTAGCCGTCTCTGGACGCCGTCACCAGTATCGTGGTACGGGGGACATTATTGAACATCGCATTACCGCTTCCATCTGTCAGACTTGCGCCAAACTGTCCGATCCTGGCGGGCGTGCCCAGACAGACAGCAACACCGGCCAGCGGCTCCTTGCCGCCTCGTTCGAACACCCGAACCTGTATATCGGCAGCGGGGACCGTCATGGATGTCAGCGAAAACAGAAATAAAATCGTTAGACTCGTAAGATACTTCATATTATTTTCCTTATATTTTCCCTTGTTATAAGTCCAGTTTAGAACATCTATTGAAAACATCAACCCGGGACAGTCGCGGTGTCTTCCGGGTCCTGTAAGAATACCTGCAACAACGATGCTTCGACTGGAAATGTCAGGGCCTTGTATACCGGCATACGTGCACGCAAGCTATCGAACTGCGTGGTAAATTCCCTCTCGTAGAAGACGATAACACGCGTATCCGGAAGACGCTGTACGACAGCAAGCAAAGACTCCAGGCTGCTGGTACGATCACGAAAATCCGACTGAAAATTAAACTCGGCAACAATCACATCGGGCTGATGTTCCTTAAGAAAACCCAGCGCCTTGCGCATGCGCGTCGCAACGACCACCTCATAACCCAGCGATTCATACAAGGGGGTGAAATTGGGATAACCGCCCAGTTCAATGATAGATAGCAACAGTTTCTGTGTAACCTGGGCAGACATGGTCTAATCATATCCGGCTACAGGCGGTAAAACGGAAGAACTTTTACCCAAGCGGCTAACCGGACCTTGAATATGATTGGCTGACGACCCACTTCTGGCCATCTATATCCGGAAAACCCGGACTACAGCAGACCGCCAGGGAATATTATTACTTGTTCACAAAATCGTATCTTATTGAATAATATATTAAATAGCTTTGAATTCGCAGTTATTTTCTCTATTATTTGTATTTTATTAATTTAGTACTTGCTTATTTTAGCATCTACTTATATTATTGCTCTCGTCCTTGAACACATACTTTTTAATCAAGATTTACAAATCTGAAACTATTGGAGAATGAAAATGAAGAAAATTTCGACTGTACTTTTTGCTGCAACGATCGCTGTTGCATCTACCGCTGCTTCAGCCTGGGGTTACGGTAATAATGGTTACGACGGTAACGGTTATGGCGACGGTTATGGCGACGGTTATGGCTCTGGTGATCTCGACGCCGATGCCAGCTTCGGCTTCAACATGTCCAGCAGTGCCCGCGGTAGTGGCCGTGGCCGTGGCCGTGGCTATGGTAGCGGCTACAATGGCTACCGTGGTAACAACGGTTATGGCTATGCGCCTTATGGTTATGCCCCTTACGGCCATGCGCCGGTTGCTGCACCGGTTGCCCCTCAGGCACCTGCTGCCCCGGTTGCCCAGTAAGACACTGGCCTGACAGCCAGAAAAGCCAAACGGGGGCTGCTCGCAAGAGTCGCCCCCGTTTTTTTGCTGACAGGAATGGTCGCTCCCGCACATCCATATGCTTCGCGACACTTGTACTTCCCTGTACGTCGTAGGTACGTCGCGTAAGGGAGGAAGCGATGCGCCCTGGAAACGACCACCGGAGCCACCCCGCTGTTCAGCTACTCGGACGAATAGCTATCACCCAGGTTTGTATGGCACAACACACCACGCATGGTGCCTATCAGGCTCAGTAATTCTTCATTGCGTACACAGTAATAGATCCGGTTCGCATCACGTCTGGATTTGACAATATTCTTGTTGCGCAGTTGGTCCAGATGTTGCGAGACATTACTCTGCGAGGTGCCAATCTTCTCGACAATCTCGCCAACAGACATTTCTTTATTACCCAGGGTACACAAGATCTTCCACCGCAGCGGGTGACCCATGGCCTTGAGGGCATCCGCGGTCAGGGTAATGTCTTCATCCGGGGCCTGATCTGGTTTTGAATCTTCCATCAATCACTCCAAATAGTCGTGCTGGCACAGTGTACGCAGTAAGGCCGGAGTTGCAACCGCCACGATCAGCTGATCGCCTGCTATACAGTGACGCGAGTATAACCAGTCATATCCTTTGCAATACAGATAATATCAGCAATCTCGCCCGCCTCATCCTTGATCGCCGTCCGCGAGAACAGGATCGGTACCCGCCGCTGGTCCTTGGCAATAAAGCTGGCCTCAATACTGCTGATGGTACCGGTGCGGATCAGCGCTTCCAGCCAGGTCCCCATGAAGGCATTGGCCTGCACCGTCTCTTCTTCCTCAAAGATATCGCCGATTGCCATGCCCTGCAGATCTGCCTCTGCATAATCCAGCATCCGGCAAGCCGCCGGATTCGCTGTCTTTATCCTGCCATCTGCACCCAGCAGCAACAGTGCTTCGCCCATGTTGCTGATGACATTCTCCAAATAGTTCTTGGCGGCGCGCAATTCCCGGGTACGCTCTTCCACCTTCATTTCCAGGTGGCGATTCATATCGCGTTCTTTCTCGATCAACCGCAGGTAAGTGCTGATCTTGTTGATTAGCTGGTTATCATCAATTGGCTTGAGCAGGTAATCTGCCGCCCCGACTTGATAACCCCTTTTCTGGAACTCATCCGTCTTGTAGGCCGCGGTCAGGAAGATGATCGGGATATCCCGGGTCCGCTGCCTGACCTTGAGCATGGAAGCAGTCTGAAAGCCATCCATCTCTGGCATTTGCACATCCAGCACGATCAGGTCGATGCGCGGGTTCTGCAAGGCAATATCCAGTGCCGCCTGCCCGGAATCTGCCTCCAGCACCTCTACATCCATATGCCGGGAAATCAGAGTATGCAAAGTAAACAGGTTATTCCGGTTATCATCAACAATAAGAATCCGGAAGTCGGCATATCGATTCATAACAGTTTTCCTGCGTCGCCTGGTGCTCTTGTAAACTGACAAAAACGAATATAAACCAACACAATCAAGTGCCCGTTTTTTATTTAGCGGCCACGAAACCCACAAAGGGACACGGAAAGATTGCTATTAAAGCAGTTATTCTTCCGTAGATTCCGTGGCAATAATATCTCTTTAGCTGGTTGAACCGGTACTAGCCAGCAATGTATCCAGTGCATTTTTCAGTGCCTGCGGGTCAACTGGTTTGACGACCACAACATTTGCCCCTGCTGCCAGACATTGCTGACGGTCTTCATTACCAGCCCTTGCAGTCAGCGCAATGACTGGCAGGTCGCGGAAGGCCTGCCCTTGCCGCAGGTGCTTAATGACTTCCAGGCCGTCCATTCCCGGCATCATTATATCCATAAGTACCAGCCTGAACTCATTCGCAGTCTCCAGTGTTTCAAGTGCTTCCTCACCGTCACCCGCTGCCATCACATCCAGCCCCCACCGTTCCAGTAACGGCGTCAGTGCAAGCAGATTACGGACATCATCGTCAACGAGCAAGACGCGCGCACCCTGATAGTCGACCACGGGTATGACTTGCACAGGGGGCATGCCAGGCTGTCCATCAGACGGTTTGGCGGTATCCGCTACTTCTGGCAATGCCGGCATTTCCAGAGGCAGCAACAGGGAAAATGTCGCCCCCTTGCCTGTCTCACTTGTGACAACGATCTGTCCACCTATCAAAGTGGCAAGCTCTTGGCTGATGGTCAGACCCAGCCCGGTGCCCCCATAGCGGCGACTGGTTGAACCGTCTGCCTGTTTAAACGCCTCAAACACAAGCCCCCATTTTTCCTCGGGAATACCGATCCCGGTATCGCTGACACTGATGCTCACCGGGCAGGAATCCCCTGGCTCCAGCCGCACTGTCGCCCCGCCGGACTTGGTAAACTTGACGGCATTGGAAAGAAAGTTGATCACTATCTGGCGCAGTTTCTCACTATCCGTAACAATGGTTTCCGGCACGGCCCCGTCAATATCCAGTGACAGGTCGAGGTGTTTTTCATCAAACTGCGGCTTGAGCAACGCCAGTACATCATTCAGTAATTTCCGTAAATTCACGGTCTCGGCAAGCAGTGTCATTTGCCGTGCATCAATCCGGGACAGGTCAAGAATGTTGTCGATGAGCGCCTTCAGGTCGGCACCGGCATCGTGTATGACTTGCGCCTGCCGGCTTTCCTCTTCTGACAGCTTCCCGGCACTGCTTTCTGACAGCATTTTTGATAACAGCAGGATAGAATTGAGTGGCGTGCGCAGTTCATGGCTGACATTGGCAAGGAACTCGGACTTGTAGCGGTTCGAGGCTTCCAGCTCTTCAGCATAGTCTCGCAGCGCCCGATTATGCTCGGTATGCTGTTCGGAAAGCCGGGTGAGGCTGGTACCCAGTACATTCAGCTCCTGTGGTCTCTGCCATGAGAAGCTGACAGCTTCATCATGTTCCAGCACCCGGGAGATTCCGTCAGCCAGGTCTTTCCCCAATCGTTCGGTTTTGACTGCAATCAAACGGGCAACGAAGAATACAACTCCCAGTAACAGGACAGCGATGAGGCCAATACGCCATTCAACTGTGCGCAGCAGTGTCGCCAGCGGCGACGCGTCCACGCTGCGGCCAACCCAGAGCGGACCGGAATTCTCGGTATTAAACAGCGGCACCCACATTACCTGCTGCCCCTGGTACGCCCACAAATCAAGTTCACCCTTGTTGAAGATTTCTTCCAGACCAATGAAATCATCGAACGCCTTTGTCGCAGACAGCCTGTGATCCGCTGTTCCCAGATAGCTGCCATCACTCTGTACCCAGTAAATACCACGGTAAGCACGTGCCAGACCACCCATATCCAGATACATAATGACGGCACCCCGTTTTTCTGTCATTTCTCCTGTCGCTACCGAGATCATCGGTATCACAATCGGGCTGATAAGACTGAGTTGCATGAACCGCTTCGGTAATCCCTCAGCCGGTGTGCGATTGAAAATAATTGGTCCGGTCACCACACCGCCCGGGGGTATATGCCGGCCTGTTTCAACAAGTTTCGGATTCAGATCCGGCCTGACCTTGCGCACTTCAAGGCGCCCCGTCTCGTGATCACGATCCAGCCACAGCAGGGACTCCCCTGCCTCATCCAGATACAGAACCTGGGTGATATCCAGCTGATCGATCAGCACCTGGTTGACCCAGTCAATATAACCGGCCAGTGTAAGCTCAAGCGCCTGCGCAGATGGCGGTTCATCATCGCCCAGCAGCATACTGGGTTCCGGCAATTTGGCCAGCAGACGCACCATTTCATGACGACGCGCAATATGCTGGTCAAGATCACTGAAACCGGCTCGCAGATTCTGTATGTGGGCCTTGTGGTATAGTGATTCGATACGATCAAAGATCATCGGTATATTGAGCACGTAGGACGCCAGCAACGGCACCAGGCCAAACATAAACAGCAGCAGGGAAATTTGGGTACGCAGTTTCATCTGCTTTATTCCGTAAATACTATAATGTTTACTTTACCATGGGTGTTGCCGGTAGTTAGCAACACCCCCTGAAATAACCACGAAAACCATGAACAACTCTTCATTCAGTCTCCGGAATATTGGACCCGGCCTGGTGATCGCCGCAACCGGTCTCGGCGCAGGTGACCTGATTGCGGCATCCGTTGCCGGTGCCAGATTCGGCACAACCATCCTGTGGGCGGCTGTCCTTGGCGCCGTCATGAAATATGTCATGAATGAAGGTTTAACACGCTGGCAACTGGCAACCGGTACCACGCTGCTGGAAGGCTGGGTCCAGCGACTCCCTAAATTCATTTCCATATACTTCTTTATCTATCTTGTTCTCTGGAGCTTTATTGTTGCCGGTGCACTGATTGCAGGAACGGGCCTGGCTGCACATGCACTCTACCCGGAAATTTCAGTGGAGCACTGGGGAATTTTTCACTCGCTGCTGGCACTGGCCCTGGTCCTTATCGGGCGCTATTCACTGCTTGAGTACCTGATGAAATTCTTTATGGGACTGATGCTGGTGGTGGTCATCATTTGCGCCATTCTGGTCGCTCCCGGCCTGTCCGGCATTGTCAGCGGACTGCTGATGCCGTCGATCCCTGACGGTTCAGCAATGTTCATATTCAGTGTCATCGGCGGGGTAGGCGGTAGTGTCACCCTGCTGTGTTATGGCTACTGGATACGGGAGCGTGACTGGAACCAGCCGCAGGACCTGCCACGTTCCAGAATGGATCTTGCTGTCGCCTATATACTGACCGGCCTGTTCGGCGTTGCCATCATGATTGTCACGGCCGGTGTACATCCTGATGTGATCACCGGACCGGGCATGGTGCTGGGTGTTGCCAGTCATCTGGAAGCTGTTGTAGGCCCGTTCGGAAAGTGGTGTTTTCTGGTCGGTTTCTGGAGCGCGGTTTTCAGCTCAATGCTGGGAGTCTGGCAGGGTGTGCCGTACCTGTTTGCCGATTTTGTACAGCAATACACGTATCGACCGGAACAGCCCTCGCGCATCAGTACACGCTCCCCGGCCTATCTTGGTTATCTTGTCTATCTCGCCCTGCCCCCCATGTTGCTGCTACTGGCGGACGAACCTGTCTGGCTGGTGGTGATCTATGCGATTGCCGGTGCCTTTTTCATGCCCGTACTGTCAGGACTGTTGTTATTGATGAACAATCGCCGCACCTGGCTGGGTGATCTGAAAAACGGCCTGCTTACAAACGTTGTACTGCTGGGCTCGATACTGGTGTTCGGCCTTCTACTTTACACCGAAATCATCAAACACCTTGATTAGAACGTCGCAAGCAGACCATCCCTGGCCTGGCCTTAGTGTCAGATTACGGATCGATCTTGCTGACCTTGGAACCTTCCAGAGAAATACCTGCCATCAGACCCTTGTTGTCGAGCACGAAGCCGACGATCGGATCCTTGAAGTTCTGGGTATTGATGTCCGTACCCGCACCCCATTCTGCAATAGCCACTGAACCGTCTACACCGGCTTCCCAGCCTTTGCTGTCACGGAACTTCAGCAGCGCCTCGTCATTCATAAATACCATGACGATTGCGTATTGCTGGGCACCGGCTTGCAAGCCGAAAGAAGCACTGGCGATACTGTAATAGCCCATGGTCTTGCCATCGTGACGGAAGGCACCTTTACCATATTCGCCGCCGACGACAAAACCGCCCTTGATCACATCGGGAAATACCAGCACGGCTTTGGCCTTTTTCAGAAACTCGGCACCGCCCGTCACGTCAGCCTTGAATCTTGTGAGGGCAGCATCCACCTTGATATCAATTTCCCTGGCAGCGACAGACGAAGCCGTGCTGACAAGCGTGACACTGGACAGGAGAGAAAAGAGAATGACAGTAAATATTGTACGAAAAGCATGTTTCATCAGCGTTAGTTCCTTCTGTTTTCACAGGGACTTCCCGAGCAGCCTGTGCGGGAGGCGCAACTTAAAGATGAGCCACTGATGGAAACCACCTGAAAGAGAGAGCAGTTATCTGACAATAGCTCATACAGCCCTTTCCGACTACTCCAGATCTATTGCACGAATAGCCCGATCAAGGAACCGGATACGTGTCCTGATATGTTCCGGCGCCTGCTCCCGGCTCGCGGCAACGATGCTCATATCACCCTGTCGTTGCCAGGCAAGCCAGCCGCGTACCATTACGTAATATCTTTGATCACGGCCGAGATCAGTAATGGCCTCCAGTGCATCGGGTGCCTCGGGTTGCTGTATCGCTGCCCTGACAGCCTGCACCCGGCGCCCCAGCTCCAGGGCAGCCTGGGCTTCTATCTCACCGGGTTTCTTCAGCCGGTCAGCTGCCAGCAACCGGGGCGCTCCGGTTAGTAGCGGGACGACAAGCAACCCGGCAAGCACATACATGCTACGATGCCGCATCTATTGCAAAGCTTCCGGACTGGTAAAAGTGACTTGCAGGGAACCGTTGCCATCACGCAGTTCCAACTGGTCTGCTGTCAATGTGTATTGCGTGGCAGTTGCCAGTGCCTGCAGAAATGCCTGCTCCTGCGCCATAATCCCTTCAGGCTCTGCACACTGCCGGCGTGTCATCATTGCGGGACCGAAACTGATTTGTGCGCCATTGATTGAATAACTCGCAGAATAGTTATTGCAACCGGCACTGCCACTGACCTTGCCATCCACAAACATCGCCACCACCCGCTGTGTTGTTGCGCTGGAGACAACACCACCACGGCCGTTATTGATACCGGAAGCCTGCCAGCTGGTATTTTCCAGAATTAGGGGAGGTCCGGCACTGTATTCCAGAACAACCTGCCCCTGTTTATCCAGCAGCACCAGTAATCCATCCCTGATTTCCCGGCTGTTAACGCCGGATAACAGGGCAAGATAGCGACGCTCCTGACTGGCAACCGGTTGCGCACAGGCCATTTGCGTCGAACCCATCCGGCTATCGAATACCAGCTGGTTATTTTTTCCCCACGTATAGCCACCAAAGTAGCGGTTACACCCCGCACTGCCACTGACTTTTCCAGCAGCAAACCGGGCATCGATGACCGTGCCGGGAATGACCGGCCGCAGATCACCGGACTCATTCAGATACTGGCTGAGCTGCCAACGGGTATCTTCCAGTCCAGGGCCACGTCCACTGCTGGTTACAAGCATAAGCGGTGCGCTGGTGATAGCCGCCTCTCCATCTTTGGGTGAGGGTGAAAAGGCAATCAGCCGGACTGATTCCGGCACGGGCCGGGGTAATGTAATGCTTGTCTGCCATTCCCCTGCTGCGGCAATATCCTTCCGGTGCATCGTGGTTGGTTCCTGGACAAGCAATTTGCCATCCAGGTCTTCGAACCTGATGACCACATTACCCTCAAACAGCCCCTTACCCGTACCACTGACAGTCACCGGGCTACCGGGATCAATCGTGGTATTCCCTTCGGGTGAAACAATCCTGATGTAGCGATCCGAGGCCATCGCGGTACCAAGGAAAAACGGCATAATAAAGGACAATACCAGGCGGTTCATGAATATCTCCTGTCAAGCAAACTACCGAACCTGCATCAGGCCGGTTGGCGGGAACAATAGCCAACCAGCGGAAGAATTTATACCTGTAAAAAAGGACGGGGGTTGTCTGCACACTGGATAGTCCAGTATTAAAATACAGGCGCAACCGGCAGCCCCCCCCCGGTGGCCCATATAACAATACCCGATGCGACACTATGCCACATTCAGCTCTCAATCCCCTGGACTATAATAATCGCCACACAGTAACTCCCAACACTGTGATATGCAGGGATGCATACGGCGGCTCACCCGATGAACCGCCTTTTTTTTGCTACCTGACAAGATAGTCGCCCACAGGGATATTACCCAGTAACCAGTCACCAACCCGGTAGCGAACCAGCCGTAGCGTCGGATAACCAATATGTGCCGTCATGCGCCGCACCTGCCGATTCCGGCCCTCGCTGATCACCAGATTTAACCAGCTGGTCGGGATCTTCCTGCGCTCGCGTATCGGCGGATCACGCGGCCAGATATCCGGTAGCTTAATCTGCTCGACCGTTGCCGGATACGTCTTCCCGTCTTTGAGTACCACACCCCTGCGCAGCGCGGCAAGCTCTTTTTCACCAGGCACGCCTTCGACCTGCACCCAGTAGCCCTTTTCCTTGCCGTACGCGGGATTGGCAATACGCTGTTGCAGTTTGCCGTCATCTGTCAGAATCAACAGGCCTTCACTGTCATAATCGAGGCGACCCGCGCAATAGACACCGGGGATATCTATATAGTCAGCAAGTACGGACTTGTTACTATCCGTCGTGAACTGTGACAGTACCCGGAAGGGTTTATTGAACAGAAGAATCAATGGGATCAAATCAACCAGTCCAGGCCCGTGGCCCGCAGGAACTTGAAGATACCGCGCTGATTGCGGGTAGACCAGCCCTTGATACCATCCACCTGCATAACTTCCCGGCGCATCTGCAGCCACTCCGGTGTTCCCCAGCGGTAGGACTGTGCCTTTAACATTTCAAAGGCCTCGTCCAGATCATCCAGCAGCTCCGGGTTCTTCAGAAAAAACCCCATTTCATTGTTGAACAGCCTGGAACGATAGTCAAAGTTGGCGGTGCCGACAAAACCCACATCGCCCCCGATGAGAAACTTTGCGTGCAGTTTTCCATAATGCTCGTCTCCCTGTCCAAGCAGGGCGGCATCCAGCTTGCCGGTCTGGTAAAGAAACATCTGCGGGTGATTAATGAGCCGTTGCCATTCCTCGCCTTCCACCACCGCCGGGTTGAATTCACCCGCTTTCAGACTGGATACCCATGCCTCCTCCAGCTCCGGTGTCAATAACAGCCGTGGCCCCACATCCATATCGATGATGGACTGGGCGAGAAAATTATCACTGGTGAGCACCGAGTTGGTGACGACCTCTATCCGGTTCTCCGGGTGTTCACGCAACCACTGGTGGGCGTCAAGGGCACCATCTTCAATAACATTGCCATCCTTGTCATAGTAACGGGCAACAAAGATGTAGGGTGAAACAACACGCAAAGCACTACCGGGTTCCAGGCTGTCGCCAAGCCTGCCGAGCAGGACCATAACGGAGTTCGGATTGTCCTCCTGAATCGCCTCCGTCTCCGTGACCACATCATCGCTGGTCAGATTGGCAAATTCATGTGCCAGTAATACCTGCGAGTCCCGGAATCCCGTGCGCATATATTCCGGCATATCGGCCATCAATTCACTAACGCCGGGCAGAGCTTTCAGCCGGGCCAGGTTCTTTTGAGCCCGGTTGCGTTCACGCAGATAGGGATCGTTCTCAAGAAAACTGTCATCATCAGGGTCCGCGTAATACACGGGCCTGAGCCGGTTGTTAGTTTCATGTAAAAACAGCAGGCTGAAATAGATCCCGCGGATATTGCCTACCGTCCACTCTTCGAAGCTGTCCTGTGCACCTGACTTGATCAGCACTTCCAGATCCTGGTAGGCACCCGTATTCTTCGAGCCATCTGCATTTACACCGTAATAAGACAGGGAAACATTCCGCCCACCCGTCATGACCACAGCTTCCCCCGGGAAGGCACCGTCAACCACCATCAACTTGTCATGGGAACGCCGGTTGGCCCAGGTAATTGTCTTGAGCGGTGAATTGAACAGCACCACCTGTACGCGTGCCCGATAGGGTGTCAGCTGACCATCAACCGTGCGCATAAAACCGGCATTATCCGCACAGGACTCCAGTGCCATCAGTTCCGTGCGAGCGAAATTCAGGGAACCGATGGAATCCACCATGACTCGCACATCGACGCCACGCTGCACCGCATTACACAGGGCGCCGGTTACGGCCTGTCCTGCCAGGTCATGTGTAAAAATGAAGTAGACCATGTCAACCGTGTGCTGCGCCTGCTCGATCAGCCAGACCTTCAGCGCCAGTGACCGCAAGGCATCTTCCCGGGAAGGCCCCAGGATTTTTACCTGCTCATGCTGGATCGGGATCTTGGCATTTTTCCCGATCTCTATCGGGTCTTCAGTCAACTGATGATGCGGCACCCAGGTCCGGGCCTCGCGCAGTTGCCTGATAAATTCCTCGTTACCTGCCTGCGTACTCGCATCAGCCAGCAGTTGCCGTGTTGATTTCAGCGGGTGCGTCTGGTTAGTGCCTGGCGTTGCGCAGGCCACGAGCAGCACGACCAATGGCAACAAAAGAAATGTTCGAAGGAATGTCATTTTTCGTGCATCTCCTCAATCAATACACTGCTTAGTTACAATCAGCCAATCAGGGTGCATGCACTGATAATTTCGTGCCAGAACCGGGCACTCGTTACCCACCAAAATGTACAACAAATTCTGTGCTCTGTCTCCCCCAGCACCCCCGCCAAGTTTATCTACTTGTGCACTTCAAATCTTCGCCTCGTCAGAAGAATTTGTGGGTGGAGTATGTTGCGGGTAGCATGTCAAACATATGATACAAGGCCAGTTTAATGGTATAGAAGGGCCGGCAAGGGGAAGGGGTTTTCGAGAGTCAGTTTCGTATCTGTGTTTCAAGGCGCCATTACCCGGCTGCAAATTGATCCTCGCTGATACTCTCGCAGAGACGCAAAGCGCGCAAAGGGAAAGGCGGCTAATGACAGAAAACAAGATTGGGAAACAGATCATCGATATTGCAGTTCAGATTCATCGTGAGATGGGTCCAGGGCTGCTGGAGACTGTCTACGAGATCATCCTTGCACATCAATTACGGCAGCGAGGTTTTCAGGTTGAACGCCAGGTTGCCATTGCCATCGAGTACCAGGGAGTCAGGTTTGATGAAGGCTTTCGGGCCGACCTCATTATTGAGAACAAGGTTATTGTAGAGACCAAGTGCGTTGAGAAACTCAACAATGCACACAAGAAGCAATTGCTCAGCTACCTCCGTCTCACAGGGATGAGACTGGGTTATTTGCTGAATTTCAGTGAAGCCCTCATGAAGGATGGCATCACTCGTACTGTTAATCAGCTTATTGAGGAGGATCAATAATTTCTTGGCGTGCTTAGCGTCTTTGCGAGAGTAATAAAGTTAATGAAGTTAAGGGTGGGACCTCTCTAGCCTGTTGAATCCCATATAATCAGTTGAGATGCCGGGCTAAGCTATCGGCTTATCCCA
>JASJGW010000153.1:0-6651 GCA_033791305.1 Gammaproteobacteria bacterium
GCCGGGGGTATACGACACCGTGACCAGTCTGGGAGTCGCGGAACTGGTCTACAAGCCGATCGGTCGCAGAGAACTGCTCAGGCGGGTCAAGAAGCTGATGCGTACCCCGCAGGCAGCACGGGCCGCCGCGTCAGGCTGACAGGAACAAGTCACACCCGCATGGAACTGCCGATTATTCCATTATTCCCCCACGGTGCCCTGGATAGCGCGGTCATCACCACGGTCTGGGTCGGTGTTGCCGTAGTTGCCTTTTTCAACCTGCGCTTCGGCTGGGTCCTCTCAGGCCTCGTGGTACCGGGATATATGGTGCCGCTGCTGATCCTCAAGCCATGGTCAGCTGCAGTGGTATTCCTCGAAGGGTTTGTTACCTATGTCCTGGTGTGGTGGTTTTCCGCGGGTCTCTCGCGCTTCGGCTACTGGAGCTGGCTGTTTGGACGCGACCGGTTCTTTGCCCTGGTCCTGGTCAGTGTGGTGGTGCGCCTGCTGTTTGACGGCTGGCTGTTACCCGGCATCGGGCAGTGGATGACCAACGAGCTGGGGCTGGTATTTGACTATCGAAACAATCTGCACAGTTTTGGTCTGGTGATTATCGCGCTGATCGCCAACCAGTTCTGGAAAACCGGCCTGCTGCGAGGTCTTGTCCCGATGACAGTCACCATCGGTGTCACCTTCGTGATCGTACGCTACGGCCTGATGAACCTGACCAACTTTACCATCAGCAGCATGGGCTACATGTATGAGGATATCGCTTCTTCAATTCTGGCCAGCCCCAAGGCCTATATAATTCTGCTGACAGTGGCCTTTGTGGCATCACGCATGAACCTCATCTACGGTTGGGACTTCAGCGGCATCCTGATCCCCTCGTTGCTGGCGCTGCAATGGTATCAACCAGGCAAGGTGTTGATGACGTTCATTGAGGCCATACTGATCCTGGTGATCGCCCGCCTGTTACTCCAGACCCCCTGGCTCCGCAACACCAATATCGAGGGGGCGAGAAAGCTGTTGCTGTTTTTCAATATCAATTTCGTCTACAAGCTGCTGCTGGCGTATCTGCTGTTATTCTTCTACCCCGAGTACAAGGTCACTGACAGCTATGCCTTTGGCTACCTGCTGGCCACCCTGATCGCCATCAAGATGTATGACAAGGACATTGCCGTGCGCCTGACCCGGGCGGCGTTGCAGACAAGCCTGACCGGCGTGGCCATTGCGAGTGTGGTCGGTTTCGGACTGACGCTGCTGCCGATTTCACAATTGTGGCAGGAACCCGGGACCGCGCTGGCGCACAGCCAGCCGTTGCAGAAACTGACCGAACACCTCGATGCCCGCTTGCGGAATGACAAGGTATTGCTGTACCGGGCGCAGCAAGCGGGCGCGATGCCGCAGCTGCTGACTACGGAACTGCAGGCATTTACCCGGGCAATTGAGCTACTCGATGACTACCGGCAGAAGAAAACACCTGCGCAGCTCGAGGCAGCAGCCGGCTACCTTGCCGAGGTTGGATATGAGTTGCTGGAACTTGAAGGACGCTATCTTTACTTGCGTGAAACCGCCCCGGTCAGGGGTTGGGGCCTGTATATCATCGATACCGCAACCAGCAACAGACTGGTGGTTGAGATTCCCGCTCCACTGGATGAGCGCGGAACTTTTGAAGCCGGGATCAGCCTGTTTCTCAATGCGCAAGCCGGCGCGTTGGCAATTGCGGGAACCAGGCAGGGCATTAATGGCGATGGCGCCTCTAATGTGCTGCACAATCGTGAAACGCTGTTTCACATCTTCCACCACACGCTGTCCCGCCGTGATGTCCTGCAGGTCAGGGGCTATACAACGGAAACCGTGCGCAGCGTCGCCAGCGTCCGTAAGCAGCCGTTCGCTGCCGATTCCCGGGAGATAAAAAATACCCTGTGGGTCAAATCAGAATTGCCCCCCGGACTAAACCTGGCAAAACTCAAGGAGATAATCGGTGAGCTGGGCGTGGAATGGCAAGCACTCCCTGCCGCCAACCGGCAGCGCGAGACGACCCGCAGCGGTTTTGCCGAGCTGCTGCTGAACCGCCAGGCTATCAGGAAGCTGCGTGCACAGTTTATCCGTTTCGAGCAGGAACTGCCGGCGCAGGTGACTGAGCAGCGCATCGATGGCTATCTGCAGGAGTGGTTGCTGGGAAGCAGGCAGCAGATTGCGGCACGTGGCAGTGGTGTCTATCAGCCAACCGAAACCGAGCATCTGTTGTATTTCGACGAGGAGATAGTCACCCCCCTGCTGACTGCATCACGCCACTTTTACCGGGACGGCAAGTGGTCTGTCGAGGGGCTTGACGAGATTCGGACTATCCAGGCCGCAGCGACATCCTTTGGTTACCGGCTGCTGCACTACCGGCACAGCATGTCAGGCCAGGACTATCTGATCCTGTTTGAAGACGAAGCGGCCCGGCAGCGGCGCTTCTGGGGAACATATGTGTTTCGTCTCGGACCGGCACAGGGTTATGTCGTACAGGTTCCGCGCCCGTTGTTCGAGATCAACAGTTTTGAATACGGCGTGGCACTGTTTGAGCGCCTCGGGGCACGGGCGCTGCTGATTGCCGGCGCCCACCCGGATACCAATCTCGACGGCACTGCCAATATAGTGCAGCTCGAGCATTTCCACAGCCTGTTCAGTCTGGTCAGTCAGGTGCTATTGCGGGAAGCGGGGGATGAACCGGTGATGATTGTCCACAGTCGCGCCCTGGGTTACCGCGCAGAAGCGCCGCGACCACAGGCGCAGGTGCTGGTGTCGTTTGCCGAGGGAACCTTTACCAGCACGGATGAAAACCCGCTCAGTCAGGCGTTGCTTGCAGCGCTGGAGGCGGATGACCTGAGCTACCAGTTTGTGGATGGCCGGCCAGAGACGGCAGGCTACGAGGTGGGCAATGTGCCCCAGTCACTTTACCTGAAAGCAACTCGAAACAAGGGGTTTGGCGTACTGTGGCTAACCCCCGAGGCGCGCTCGTCCTACCGGCAGCAATCGGAGAACCGCCAGGAACAGGCACGTTTCAGTGCACTGGGCATCGAAACCCGAGATACGAACCTGGAAAACTACATCCTGCAACAGGACACGTCTGACAGCCGACTGCAGATTCCGGAACAGCTGCGCAAGAGCATTGGGCACTATCAGTCAAGGGCTGACATTGTCACCCTGCGCAAACTGCAGGTTCAGTGGCCAGGCTATAGCTGGCAGCGACTGATCGACCGCAACACGCGGCAATCATTCCTGGCCGTATTCGACACACAACAGCAGCTCTGCCTGGTCGCAAATCTGCACCCCCGACAGGTTGACCGGGTAATCAGCGTTACCGCGAGGGACGTGGACCCGTCGCGCGTCCGTGAATTCATTGGCAACCGGGCCGGGCTGCTGGAGTTTGAAGGCTAGCGATGCGCACCATCGGTTACCTGCTTGTCACCACCCTGCTGCTGTTGCTTGCCGCAGGACCGGGCCAATGGGCCTGGCAAGGCCTGGACAGACAGGAACTGGCCGCTTATTTGTCCGGCCAGCTCGAAGGAGCAAAGCCAAGCAACACCTATCTTCAGCAGGGAGAGAACTGGCTCGAGTTTCAGCTCAGTGGCAACGGTAGCAGCCTTCACATTGTCAGCAATGCCAGCGTGCAACGTACACAGGTAGCCGACAACGACATGGTCTGGTGGTATGCATTTCACTACCAGTTGCTCGACAGCGGCGGGAAGCTGCTGCGGGAAGGCGAATACCATCACCGGACACATATAACCCAATACCACGAGCCACGGCATGGACACATGGTGACGCGTACCTTTCTGCTTGACCCGCAGCGGGTACCGACTGACGGCCGGCGTATGGTAGTGCCGGTTACGAAGGCCGACCGGCCGGGGCGACTGCGGCTGCGTGTCAGCCATACTGACCCTGCCCTGCTCGATGTCATGTTCAGGGTTTATGAAAAGGAAACATTTTCGGAACATAAACTCGATTACCGCTGGCAGCGACTGAATGAGCCCGGCAAACAGGTGCTGGCACGTGGGAGTGTCTATGGACCGGAACACTTGCGGGCAACAGAACAGCAAAACCTGTTGCGCGCACGCTGGCGGCCACTGGGGCCTGCCGGGATCACGGGCAACGACTATCTTTCCCGCAAGGTCTACGTGCAGCAGGGGATACCGGGAGCAGCGCTTGATGATGCCGTGCTGCCGTACGGACTGTATGTGGATAGCGATACCCATGGCATCATTCCACTGCCGCAAGGCGGTGGCAGAATCCAGTTACAGTGGACACCGGCGGCGGCGCCTGCAGGTACAGATGAACAGATTCTGGTACGCTGGTACGGGCGCAATCTGGATCAACGCTCCGAAACCAGCGTGCCACTTGCAGACCCGCAAGGCCGACTGGAAGCCGAATATGGCGAGGGCCTGCTGGAGATAGTTTCCGGACACCCGGTGGTGGTCCGCGCCTTCCTGAACGACAATGAGGCCACGGAAATAACGCCGGAGGCCACACGCCTGCGAGCATATTTGCCAGCAGACTCCCTGCCGCTGGTGTATCAGATCGATCACGTCGGGAACCAGATAACACCCTTGCGAGTTGATGTGCGCACGCTACTGACGGCGGACGACAGCGCGCAACAACCAGTTCATTTCGAGATTCTCGATGCCACTGGCAAGCGCCTGGCGGCGGGCGTTTTGCACCAGGATGCAACGCCGTCACGGTATGACCGGCTGCTGACTGTGGAGCCAGGCACCCGGCTGAGCGAACCGGCCCGGAATTATTTTAACTTGCCTGGAGATGCTACCGAGCTACGCATCTACTCCATGGGCAGCTCACTGGTTAGCGCCTATACACGTCCCGCCGACCTGGTGCGGGAGGTGCGCTACCCGGAAGATCTTGTGTATGCGCAGCTGGACGAGCGGGATGCGCAACGTCAGTCGGCATGGTTCGTCCTGCAGCCATCCAATGGACAGGAGCTGCTGGTGAGTCTGCGTACCCAACAGTTGCTACTGCAGAATCGTCCGCCTGTAGATGACCCGCGCCTGCTGGCCGGGCAGTACGGCTGGGAGGATTATCAGCCCGATGGCCAGTGGACTGGCCGTCACCTGTTGCTGCCGCGCACCGGGGGCTTGCCGCTACGTGACCTGTCGCGGGGGGTGGTGTATGCAGAATTACCCGCCAACCGGGAGATTACGGCTGTGCTGCGCGACTTCACTGGGCACCGTGAACTGCGACCGACATTGATCTTTCAGCGTGAACAGGGACAGCCGGCAGAACTGAAAATACAGCTCGATGGCAGTCCATGGTACGAAACACAGATCATAGGACGCAGCGGTCAGCTGCCATTACCGGTGACTCCGGCCGGCAAACACGAAATCCGAATTCAGGGACCGGACGCCGCGCGCTGGTATATGAATTACCTCGATACGCAGGGACCAACCTATGTGCGCAGGCTGGCAGTCAAGGTCGGTCCGGACGGGCTTGAGTTCCGCTACCGCAAGCAGACGGCTGCTGCGGAGGTGCTGACAGGGCAGCTGTACCAGATGCAGGGTGAGCGCATACGCCTGCACGTCGAGATCGAGCACGAGAGAGGACCACAACTACAACCGCTTGCCGGGTCGACCTTTGTAAAGCGTATTTATGATCTGCGTACAGCAGATGCAACCCGGGTTACGGTGCTGAATACAGACTCAGGAACAGTTGATGGTGGCCGGCGTTTCTTCGTTCCTCTCGGTACTGATTTGCCGCCCGATAATTACCGGATTCGCATCTGGCCGGAACAGGATGCAGCAGCCTACCTGGCACTGTATCGCTTGCTGCCGGGTCAGCAGATGGTACGTGCGTTTCTCCGGGAGCACGGCAATGTGGACTGATCTGAAGACCTGCCGGATGCTGGTGTTCGCGAGTTGTCTCGCACTGACGGGTGTGGCATCGGCCGACAAACTGCAGCCACTGCAGCAATTGATCACTGAACGTCGCTGCAGTGTCTACTCGCCTGCAACCGCACAACAACTGCAGCGGGCGGAAGCAGGCTTTGTTAACTTGCTTGATGACCCGGCCGCCATGGTCGACGACATGGCGCAAGCATGGAAGGAGCTCGGATTTAGCATAACGCCGGTTACTGCCGGGAACGCAACCTGGCTGGTCCTGCGCGAGGTGCCGGGGTTCTGCACGGGACAGGGAATGTATCTGATCCGGCAAGGCGTCGCTGCCAGGTTGCTGCTGCAGGTCCCGCACGGCTATTTCGACAAGCATACGGATAACATCGCTGCCGGGCTGCTGCAGGCACCGGTGCGGGCCATTGCCTTGAATACGGTACCGCGGCATTACATGCAGCAAGGCATTAAGATCGATGCCGATCTGGCACATCGTACGGACAATCTGTTCGCGGCTCTCACGCGGGCCTTCGCACGGGTCTATCCGGCAGGTCGCCTGGTGCAACTGCATGGATTTAATCCGGCAAAGCGCAAGACTGCAGCAGGTCACTCGGCTGCCGTTATTGTAAGTGCCGGAACCGCCTGGCCAACACCGGCCAGCACGGCGGTGGCTGCCTGCCTGCAGTCACTGCTGAACAATCCGGTCCGGCTTTATCCGCGTGACGTCCAGGAACTCGGCGCCACCACCAACTTGCAGGGGAGGCTGCTGCGCGGGCTGGCACACAACGGCTTC
>JASJGW010000154.1:0-5922 GCA_033791305.1 Gammaproteobacteria bacterium
ACTTGCATCTTGACTGCCCGGTCTATCGCAGTGAAGGCTTTCAGGCCCTGAGCAAGATCGAGATACACAAGGCTGACGACGGGACACCCGTGATTGCCGTCCTTAACGTGGTAGATGATGAGCACATCCTTGCCCCGGATGAACTGGGGCTCAGCGAACAGGCCTTCACTCAACTGGATCTGGCTGACGGGACTCATGTACAGGTGGCGCATGCCCGCCCCCCGGCCTCACTGAAAGCCGTTCACAGGAAGATCGCGGGGGAACGGCTGACGCTCGATGAATACCGGGGAATCACGCGGGATATCAAGGGCAATCGCTATTCGAAAATTGAAATCGCCGCGTTTCTGGTCAGTTGTACCGAAACCGGCATGGAACGCGATGAGGTATTGCATCTGACCCGCGCCATGGTCGAGACCGGCAAGCGCCTCGACTGGAGTGAACCACTGGTGGTTGACAAGCATTGCATTGGCGGCATACCGGGCAACCGTACCAGCATGCTGATAGTACCCATCGTCGCAGCGCATGGCATGCTCATCCCCAAGACCTCCAGCCGCGCCATTACCTCGCCAGCGGGTACCGCAGATACCATGGGGGTGCTGGCGCATGTAGAGTTGTCACCAGATCAGCTGCATAACATCGTCCGGCAGGAACGTGCCTGCCTTGCCTGGGGCGGCAAGGCCCGGCTTGCCCCGGTGGATGATATCCTGATTTCGGTGGAACGTCCCTTGTCCCTGGATTCACCCGGTCAGATGGTGGCCTCCATTCTGGCAAAAAAGATTGCCGCCGGCTCCACTCACCTGTTGATTGACATCCCGGTCGGACCAACGGCAAAGATCCGCAGCCGATCGGCGGCCCTGCGATTGCGCAAGCTGTTTGAATACACGGGGGATCACCTGGGATTGCAGCTCGAAGTCATAATCACCGATGGTCGCCAGCCGATCGGCCGGGGTATCGGTCCGGTACTGGAGGCACGGGATGTCATGCAGATCCTGAACAACCATCCTGATGCGCCTGCTGATTTGCGTGAGAAGACGCTGCAACTGGCTGGAAGAATCCTGGAGTTCGACCCCGATGTGCGTGGTGGACAGGGCTATGTGATTGCCCGCGACATTCTGGACTCTGGCCGCGCACTGGCCAAGATGGAAGCCATCATCAATGCACAGGGTGAGAATCCCGAGAGGCCGGTACCGGGTAACTTGCAACAGCCTGTACGCGCCAGTGCAACCGGAACCATCACCGCTATCGATAACCTGCAAATGGCTCGCATCGCACGCCTGGCCGGTGCGCCCATGGACCCGGGCGCCGGTGTCGATCTGCATCGCAAACTGGGTGAGCCGGTTAAAAAGGGCGAACCCCTGTATACTATTCATGCCGAGTTTGCCGCAGATTTCCACTTTGCCTGCGAGGCAGCAACCGAAGAAAGCGGCTACCGGACTGGAGCTGCCGGGCCAACCCGGGAATAAGGATGCCGTATTGTCTGCACTACAGAGCGATAGCGGCCTGTTAATTGGCTTCCCCGATTACCGGGAAGCAGCGCAACGTCTGGCCAGGGCAGCAGGCATTCCCTATGCGGATGCACTGATCCATGATTTTCCGGATGGAGAAACCCGTTTGCGCCTGCCCGAATCGCTCCCCGAGTATATCGTTCTATGCCGGGCGCTGGACCATCCCAACAGCAGGCTGGTGGAACTTGTTCTGGCTGCGGCAACCGCCCGGGAGCTGGGTGCAAGGCATATCACACTGGTTGCCCCTTATCTTTGCTATATGCGTCAGGACAAGGCATTTCATCCAGGTGAGGCGGTTAGCCAGCGTATCGTCGGCACGCTGCTGTCGCAATGGATCGACGCGCTGATTACCGTGGACTCGCACCTGCACCGGGTACACCAGCTGAAAGATGCCGTTCCCGTCAACCCGGCAATCAACCTGAGTGCCACCGCCGTCATGTCAGCATTTCTGTGGAAACAGTTGGACAATCCCTTCCTGGTGGGACCGGATGAGGAGTCCGAACAATGGGTCGCCGCAATTGCCCGTGACAGAGACTTCGATTACTGCGTCGCACACAAGCAACGTTTCGGTGATCAGCAGGTACGCGTCAGTCTGCCAGAAGCTGACTACCACAACCGGCACATCGTGCTGGTTGATGACGTTGCCAGCACCGGCCGCACACTCGAAGCAGCAACGCTGGCCCTGACACGTTTTGATCCCGCCAGTATCTCGGTACTGGTCACCCATGCCTTGTTCGTGAATGATGCGCAAGAGCGTCTGCACCGGGCAGGTGTCAGCCACATCTGGAGCACTGATGCCATCCCGCATGCCAGTAACACCCTGCACCTCGACCAGCTGCTTGCCGGAGCCCTGAATGGATGCCGGGATCCGCGCACTGTCCAGGGTGGTACATGATGCGCTCAAGAAGGACGGGCTTACACAGGCTTGATCAGAACGGCAACCGTATCTCTTTCTCCCTCTCCATCATAGCAATTGCCCTTTCCAGATCAATCTGATCAGGGTTCTTTGTTGATTGCGTTTGCAGTTGTTCATAGAGTTCTGCCTGCTCCCAGGTTTGATGATTTCCATATTCATCCTGAACGTAAGCAGCCCAGGGAATGAATTTTGTAAGCGGGAATACCAGTCCATCCTGAGGTGAAATATCGACGTTCAGTCCCGATATAAACAAGATCTTTTTTCCCCGGTATGCCGGCTCCTGGACGATAGTTCTAAAGGCTCTGTCAAACTCTACCTGGGTGTTTGCCTGGGCAGCAGTGAGTGCCGGCCATTGTGATGTAACCACATTGGGCATTACATCAATAAGATTTTTCTCCAGATGATCGCGTCCTTCATGATGTTGACTGATCTTGCGTTTATAAAAGAAAAGGTCTGGATGCAGTCGATCGCCAATAGCTTCACCACAACCTTCCTTCCATTCATAGCCTTCCAGATCAGCAAGCAAAACCGGCGAAGCGGAAAATACTTTTGCTGTGCTTCTGGATAATTCAGGCATTGGATTTCCCCGGGCATCCACTTGTACGATTCTATCCAGCTTAAGCAACAACCCTTCGTCACGTTCTGCATGCAACAACAGGTTGTCGATCGCTACTTTATTTGCACCATTTTCCTGATAAAGAAATATATTGTTACGTGCAAACTCGTATTCGTGCAGATACCAGTCCAGTGCAGCACAGATTTTTCCACAACTGGACGTCTCGCTCATTTCCTCTGTCTGTAACCGGCGATAAACTCCAAACACGCCATTTTCCGGGTCATAACCGACATGGCTGGCCTGGATAATAACCAGATCCTTGCCGTGATGTGCATGCGGGGCATGCCTGTCGGTAGCGACAATGCCACCCACCAGGCCATGATTAAATGGAAAGGTGCCAAAATGTTTGGCAATCAATATTATCGGATACCCCTGGCTTTCATCAGAACAAAAGGCCCGGGATGGCATAATCTTGCCGTGCTTGAACCCCAGTGATTTTGCCAGATTGTACGCGCGCGGCATGAATTGACTATAACGCATCGACACCTCGGACATATGATAGGCGCCCAAAAGACTGGAAATCAAACCGGTTGTTCCGTACATGTTAATACTCCATCGAGTTTGTAATGTCTATCGTTAAGCTCATAGCCTTGACGGTGGCATTATTATTTGCGACCACAGTTACAGTGTTTACCCGTCAGTGTCTATCACCCCCTCCCCGGGCACACCGTCTCCAGCAAATCCTTCAGCAGCATCTTCAGCTGAATACCCGCTGCGGTCAATGGTAACAACTTCACCGGTGGGTGCTACATTACAGCTGTAGCGATAGTGTTGTTCTTCTCCCGAAGATTCCAGCACGGTATACAGAATTCCGCCGATGTAATATCCCCCTCGGGTTTGTTCCACCTTCCCCGGTTTCAGCAGACGGGCAAAATCTGGCTGCTCCAGCCGGCCCAGTGCTGCCTGGCGGCATGCCTCACCTGCATTCCAGGCATCTTCATTAAGCAGGCGACTGATCCAGCTATCGACAGCCGGTATTTCATGCTTCGCAATCAGTACCGCTACAGTACCGAATATCAACAGGGGAATGAGCCGTTGCAGTCGCCGCTTATGTTCACGCTCACGCCGTTGCGCACCGTCCGAACGCACTGATTGGAAGGTTTCCCGCTCACGCTTCATATTATCTGGTTATCCTCTCGCTGGGTGAAATGCTGACAATACGGGACAGGATAATAGCAGACAGAAAAGACATCTTGAATTTCTTCTCTCAGTGCCATTGTTACTCAATGGGCCATCGTGATGCCGACAGCAGAAACACTATCGGTCTTCGGCCTGCTGATCCAGCAACTGCTGGCATTTTAATGAACGGGATTATAACCCGTTTAAGTGGCAGAATCGCGAGTTAATGCTGTCACATTGCGACCTGGGTGTCTAATCGTAGGCACTAAAAACTTTCTGCATGAGCTCGCTACTGCGCGCCACCGGGTTCTCGCGAATCTTGCGCTCCTCTTCGGCAATCATCAGAAACAGACCATCAAGGGTCCTGGTGGTGATGTAGCCGTCAATATCTGTCGCACTGCCCGGTAGCATAGCGGTGAGGCCACCGGCCTTCGCCGTCATATTCTTGTAGGCGGCCGTTACCCCGGTACGTGCAGTTGACGCTTCAACAATGGGCCGCATCCTCCCGATCAGCGCAGCTTCCGTGTTGCTACGAAAATATTGTGTCGCTGCATCATCCAGGCCGGTCAGAATGCCTTGTGCATCTTTTACGTTCATGTTCTGGACAGCCTCGCCGAAAATTTCCGCAGCCTCGGGTACGGCCTGCTCGGCCGCATGGTTCATGGTGGCAATGAATTCATCAGCCAATTCATCCTGGCGCAGGGTACGCAACGACGACTCCACCCAGGACAGGCTCTCCGGCATGGGGATCCGGACATTTTCATTATCAAGAAATCCGCCCGGCTTCCCGAGTTTGTCCACAGCAAACTGCGTCCCCTTGTCGAGCGCTTCCTTCAGGCCCGTCACCATTTCTGTATTTGTCAGGCCTGCATCCGTCGTATAAACACCGGCGATATCCGCAGCCCCCTTTAATGTGTCGAAATATTTCGACCAGTCGGCTAGCGCCAGCGCACTGCCTGCCAGCCACAAAACACTTCCTGCCACCATGAAATTGATCGTTTTCATCCGCAATACCCTACTGGCCTATATACTACAAGTTTTACAATACAGCTAGTCGAACCACATGTGACACATCAGTCCGCACAACACAAGTACCAGGAGATCAGCACATCCTTCGTACTTATATTCCAGGCAAGAATGCGCGCTGCACTGACCTGTCCGTTCATCCATTATAAACTCCCCCTCCACTCTTCGTCTTTACGGGTCTATCTTAATGCACATGAAGAACTTTTAAATGCCCAGGTAACAAATGTTCACAAATTTCTCTGTTCTCAAGGCACCATATGTGAAAATATCATTCCATACTGATAATTGTTTCTATTAAGGGGGAGCCGTGCGCATAGCCATTCTGGAAGATGATGCTGACCAGGTAGAACTGATGCAGTCATGGTTAAGGGAGGTCGGCCATGAGTGTCAGGATTTTGGTACCGGCAGCGAATTCAAGACTGCCCTCAAGCGCGAAACCTTTGACTTGCTGGTGGTTGACTGGAACTTGCCGGATACCACTGGCCCGGAGGTGCTGTCCTGGGTACGCGAACATCTAGACTGGCGCATCCCGGTCCTGTTCGTCACCAGCCGGAACCACGAAGAAGATATTGTATATGCACTGGAACATGGCGCAGACGACTATATGACAAAACCTGTCAAGCAACTGGAAACCCTGGCGCGCATTACGGCCCTGGAACGCCGCAGTCACACGTTGAGTGAACAGGCAATTACACTGAAACACGGGCTCTTTGAGTTTGATGTCACCAACCGCCACGCCA
>JASJGW010000155.1:0-13913 GCA_033791305.1 Gammaproteobacteria bacterium
TATCGAAATCAAATTCATCTTTGTCCAGATCACCCTGATCAACGAGCCGTTCACCCAGTGCATTCAGGCGCAACATCTGCGCCTGAATCTTGCCAATTCTTAATGTCAGCGCGTCAAGATCTGCCTCGGCATTATGGCGCACCTCGGCAACCTCTGCCTGCTGCTCCTTAAACATGCCCCGCCATTTCGCCATATTTTCAAGCTCTTCTCCTGCAATCCGGGTGCCGGTATAGACAGCGACCACAAACAGTACTACCAAACCAGTGACGGCTGTTATGCCAAAACGCAACAGATTGAGCTCAAAGTTCCAAATCTGTCCGCGTTTGTTTGTAAAAAGTATGATGTTCATATATAAACCTGTTCAATTAGCTTATGAACAGTCCCTTGAAAATTAATAAACTGCTTGGAGGTAAATACGCCTACCTCGTCACCCGGGCCAAAGTCCTGATGGAGCTGGAGGCATTGTTGCATGAGCTGCTACCTGAACCCCTGAAAGAGCATTGCCGGGTACTTGCCATCAGGGACGAAACCCTGATTCTTGCTACCAGCTCGCCCGTGTGGGCGGCCCGACTGCGATTCCACGCGCCTCTTCTAGTAAAACAGCTATCCGCCCATCAAACCGTGAAGTTACGCACAGTTCGTGTCCGGGTTCGGCCGCCGGAAAAGTACACCCCACCCCCCCGCAGACAGGCCGCACTCCGTCCGGGTAAAGCCGGTGCAGCCACGCTGCAACAGGCCGCACAGACTATATCGGACCCTGGGCTAAAATCTGCACTACTGAGACTCGCCAATCGACATAATTCCCACTGACTGGTATGGCACAGCGGAAATCAGGGCGCTACGAGAAAATCAGATTAGCTGGAAGGTACTGGCTGTAAAAATGAAATCGGGGATTCGTTGACATCATCAAATGTTACTTCTTCCCAGGCCGATTCATCTGCCATCAGCGCACGCAACAAGGTGTTATTCAGGGCATGCCCTGACTTGAAGCCGCTGAAGGCACCAATCAGGCTGTGGCCAAGCAGGTAGAGATCACCAATTGCATCAAGGATCTTGTGCTTCACGAACTCGTCGCGATAGCGCAAGCCATCCTCATTCAAGACCCGATAGTCATCCAGCACAACAGCATTATCGAGGCTGCCGCCCAGCGCCAGCTGGCGCTCCCGCAATTGTTCGATTTCGTGCATAAAGCCAAAGGTCCGCGCACGACTGACCTCCTTCACAAAGGAAGTCGTGGAAAAATCGATTTCGGAATGCTGGGTGTTGGATTTGAATACCGGATGGTCAAATTCTATGGTAAAACCAACCTTGAAGCCGTCGAACGGCTCAAAGCGTGCAATCTTGTCCCCGTCTTCCACCTGCACCGGTCGTTTGATCCGGATGAACCGCTTGGGTGCATTCTGCTCTTCAATACCCGCAGACTGTATAAGGAATACAAAAGGTCCGGCACTGCCGTCCATAATCGGGACTTCAGCCGCACTCAGATCGATGTAGGCATTATCGATACCCAAACCCGCCATCGCTGAAAGCAAGTGCTCGACGGTGGAAATCCGGACACCCTTGTGTACCAAGGTGGTTGAAAGACGTGTATCACCCACGTTTTCAGGGCGCGCCCGTATCTGGGTGACCGTTTCTAAATCGACACGGCAGAATACGATACCGGTATCAACCGGTGCCGGTCGCAATGTCAGGTAGATTTTTTCGCCCGTGTGCAAACCCACACCGGTGGCGCGTATCACATTTTTTAGAGTACGTTGTCGAATCATGACGTTGTTTTCCTCTTGAAACAGCCGTTATTATCAGACAAGTACCAGAAAAGCCGAGGTGACTCTAGCATACACTCCAGGGGTCTGCATAGAAGGCAGATCAAATTTGTGTGCACTTTGCCGTTGTTATTTATAAATATTATTTACCCATAAGGAATACAAATAGTCAGCGACGGTACTTTATTGCCCTGGCTGTCCACCAGCCAGGACCCCATTACTCCCTACCTCCCAAATGACGCCTAGTCAGCCTGACGTCGCAGAAATGCCGGGATATCCAGGTAATCCATGTCCTCCGCCGAGTTACCGCCGGTTGCCTGTGCACGCTGAGCGGCCTTGTTCTTGTTACGCAGTACCGTTGGGCGATCATAGTCCTCACCACCCGTCGTCTTGTTGACATGAACCAGGGAAGGTTGTTTTTCAGCCGGCATTGGCTTGGCACCTGCGCCCAGACCGGTCGCCACAACGGTAACCCGCAGTTCGTCACGCATATCCGGGTCAATCACTGTACCCACAACTACGGTGGCATTCTCGGAGGCAAATTCCTTCACTGTATTACCCACTTCCTCGAACTCCCCGATGGCCAGATCCATACCGGCTGTCACATTTACGAGAATGCCGTTGGCGCCCATCAGATCGATATCTTCCAGCAGCGGACTGGCAACAGCCGCTTCGGCAGCTTCACGCGCCCGGTCTTCGCCCTTGGCCGTACCGGAACCCATCATAGCCATACCCATTTCCGCCATCACGGTCCTGACATCCGCAAAGTCGACATTGATCAGGCCCGGACGGGTGATCAGCTCTGCAATACCCTGCACTGCACCCAGCAACACATCGTTTGCGGAACGGAAGGCATCCAGCAGGCTGATCTGCTTGCCGAGTACCGACTGCAGCTTCTCGTTGGGAATCGTGATCAGGGAATCCACGTACTGACTGAGTTCCTTGATACCGTTATGTGCCACATGCAGACGCCGGCTGCCTTCAAAGGTAAATGGCTTGGTGACCACCGCCACCGTCAGAATCCCCATCTCCTTGGCAACCTGCGCAACAACCGGTGCAGCACCCGTGCCGGTTCCACCACCCATACCTGCTGTAATAAACAGCATATCAGCCCCCTCGATAACCTCAGCAACCCGGTCGCGGTCTTCCTGGGCAGCCTGGCGTCCGACATCCGGGTTTGCGCCGGCACCCAGTCCCTTGGTGATATCAGCCCCGATTTGCAACGCGGTTCGCGCCGACATGCTCTTCAACGCCTGCGAATCCGTATTCGCGCAGATGAACTCCACACCGTCAATATTTGCTTCTACCATATGTTGTACAGCATTACCGCCGCCGCCACCAACACCGATCACCTTGATTACAGCACTTTGTCCACATGAGTCCATTAGTTCAAACATGATGTCTCCTCCTTACAGAAACAACAAACAAGCCAAAGAATTAACCTTAATATAAAGTACTGCCACGCCAACCTTGCTGATCACGACCGCACCTCCAACGTAATTACCAACCAACTAAAAATTTCCCTGAAACCAGCCCTTCATCCTTTCCCATACACTGCGCACCCCCTTGCCGAGACCAATATCCAGCGACCGTTGATCCCGGTTATGATGGCCAAACAACAGTAAACCGACACCGGTCGCAAAAATCGGATTACGTACGACATCCACCAGACCGGTAACGTACTGGGGTACACCCAGGCGCACCGGCATATGAAAAACTTCCTCTGCCAGATCAATCAACCCCTCGATCTTGGCGCTGCCACCTGTCAGCACAATGCCTGCAGCTATCAGGTCTTCAAAGCCGCTACGCCGCAATTCCGCCTGTATCAGTATCAACAGCTCCTCGTAACGCGGCTCTACCACTTCAGCCAGCGTATGTCGTGCAAGCCGGCGTGGCGCACGGTCCCCGACACTGGGGACTTCAATACTTTCCTCCGCACTGGCCATCTGGGTCAGCGCACAGGCGTACTTGATCTTTATTTCTTCTGCATGCTGTGTCGGCGTGCGCAACGCGACCGCTATATCGTTGGTCACCTGGTCACCGGCAATAGGGATAACAGCGGTATGACGTATAGAACCCTCAGTGAATACCGCAATGTCCGTGGTTCCCCCACCGATATCGACGATGCACACACCCAGCTCCTTTTCATCCTCGGTCAGTACCGAGTAACTGGAAGCAAGCTGTTCCAGAATAATGTCATCGACTTCCAGGCCACAGCGGCGCACACACTTGATGATGTTTTGTGCGGCACTGACCGCACCGGTCACCATGTGTACCTTGGCTTCGAGGCGCACACCCGACATACCCACCGGTTCACGAATACCTTCCTGGTTATCGATCACGAATTCCTGCGGCAGGATATGCAGAATTTTCTGGTCTGCCGGTATTGCCACTGCACGCGCGGCATCTATCACGCGTTCAATATCACCGGGAGTGACTTCACTGTCGCGTATCGCCACGATGCCATGTGAATTCAGACTGCGTATATGGCTGCCGGCTATACCTGCGTAGACTGAGTTGATCTGGCAACCTGCCATGAGTTCTGCTTCCTCGACTGCACGTTGTATAGAGTGCACAGTAGATTCAATATTGACGACCACACCTTTCTTGAGGCCGCGCGAGGGATGCGAGCCAATACCAATAACTTCCAGCTCACCTTCCGGCATGACCTCACCGACAATGGCGACCACCTTGGAGGTGCCAATATCCAGACCTACAATCAAATTTTTCTCAGTTTTCTTCGGCATTCAGATAATCTCTACCCTGCTAACCCTGTTTTCCGGTCGTATTTTCCAGAACCGCCTGTTTCCAGTACACAGAAAAACCGTTGCTGTAACGCAGGTCGACGTGCAGCAAGTCATCCAGCCGTCCTGCAAAAACATTCGGATATGCGCGCACAAAACGCTGTAGCCGCTGCCATGCGTCTGCACGCCCGAGTTCTAGCAACACTGCATTATCAAGCTGCAGATGCCATGCCCGGCGGTTATCCAGTTGCATGCGCGTGACCGTGATCCCAAGCGGTGCCAGTGTTTTTGAAACCCGTTTAAAATTCTCCAGCACCTTCAGTTCCAGGCCATCCGGTCCCGCCAGCGACGGCAATGCCAGGGAGATTTCCGTCGCTTTCGGCACAAAGGGCTCGCCCCGCTCGTTGAGGAAGCCATGCTCTCTCCAGAGTGCAACAGGCTGCTGCTCTTCGATCTGCAGGCGCAATGTCTCCGGCCAGACCCGTTTCACCCGGGCCCTGTGTACCCAGGGCAACTGCTCTGCGGCAGTGCGTATGGCTGCCACATCCACGGTAAAGAAACCGCCGGTTGCATGCGGGGCAACCGCCACCTGTAACTGTTGCTTGTCCAGATATCTGAAATCACCCTTGACCTCCACCACACTCAACGGAAAACGCCAGGGATTAGATAACCATTGCTTGCCCAGAAAAACGGTGGAGGCCAGTACTGCCACCAGTAACAACCCCGTCAGTGTGCGCGCATGACCACTCACCACAGCAAGCAAACGCTGCTGCAGGGATGGCTGTTGTGATCTAGACACAATCTGCCTCCCTGTTGCCAAGACTGGTGTCCAGTATTCTGCAAACCAGCTGACTAAAATCGATCCCGGCTGCCTTTGCTGCCATCGGCACCAGACTGTGACCCGTCAGGCCGGGCACCGTGTTGACCTCGATAAACCATGGCTGACCGGATGCGTCCAGCATAAAGTCCACACGTCCCCAGCCGCTTGCCCCGACGGCCCGGTAGGCCACGAGTGACAGCAACTGCAATTCCGCTTCCTTGCCGGCTTCCAGCCCACAGGGAATCAGATAACTGGTGGTATCCGTTTCGTATTTCGCTTCATAGTCATAAAAAGTATTGGGTGTTTCCAGACGGATCAGCGGCAACACCTCATCACCCAGGATGCCGGCGGTATATTCCACCCCCTCAATCCACTGCTCAACCAACACCGCAGTGTCATAACGCGCTGCCTGTTCCCAGGCATCCAGCAAACCGCCGGCAACATCCACTTTACTGATGCCGATACTGGAACCCTCATGCGGGGGTTTCACAATTACCGGGTAGCGCAAATCAGCTTTCGCTGCAGCCGCCTCGGCCTTGCTCGACAAAACCGTGAAGGCCGGCGTGGGAATACCGGCACTTTGCCAGACCTGCTTGGTACGCAGTTTGTCCATACCCAGCGCTGAGCCCAGCACATGACTGCCCGTATAAGGGATACCAGCAGTCTCCAGCATACCCTGAATCACACCGTCCTCACCGCCGCGACCATGCAAGGCGATAAAGGCACGCACATAGCCACCGTTGACCAGGGTGTCATACAGATTGTCAGCCGCGGTATCCACACCCTGCGCATCCACACCGGCCGACTGCAGCGCCTGCAGTGAGGCTGCACCGCTGGTCAGCGAAATCTCGCGCTCGGCTGAACGCCCGCCCATTAGCACTGCCACCTTGCCGTAGTCCTGACTGTTATTTTCTGCACCTGCATTCATCCTGTTAGCATCACACCATCATTTCCCATCATTTGCGGGGATGTTCACCGACAATACGCACCTCGGTCTCCAGCCGCACACCGTGTGCCTGTTCTACACAACCCTGCACCTGATTTAGCAAGGTCTCGATATCTGCTGCGGTTGCACCACCGGTATTAATAATGAAATTGGCATGCTTTTCCGAGACCCGGGCCCCGCCCAGTGTCTTGCCTTTCAGTCCGGTCGCCTCGATCAGACGCGCCGCATGATCCCCCGGGGGGTTACGGAACACCGAGCCACAACTGTTCTGCTGAACAGGCTGGCTTGCACTGCGTTGCGCCAGCAACTGCCGGATACGCTGCTGTGCCAATGCTGTGTCACCGTGCTCGAGTGTCAACCGGGCCGCCACAAACCATTCATCCGCGACACCCTCGACCGTGCGGTAGCCCACCCGGTATTCATCTGGCTGACGCCGGTGCAACCGGCCAGCACGGTCTACCGTTTCCACCGCTGAAACCCGCTCCCAGGTCTCTCCGCCGAAAGCGCCGGCGTTCATGGCCAGCGCACCGCCCAGGGTGCCGGGTATACCGGCCAGAAATTCCAGCCCGGTTAATCCCTGCTGCGCAGATACTCGCGCCACCTTGGCACAGGTCATGCCGGCCCCGGCGCGCAGTGTGGTGGCATCCAGCCATTCAAGTTCCGTCAATGCACCCAGGGTGCAAATAATGGTGCCGGGGAATCCCCCGTCACGCACCAGCAGGTTACTGCCCAGCCCCAGCCACAACAAAGGCTCCTGCAGATCCAGCTGCTGCAGAAAATCACACAGGTCTGCAATATCTGCCGGCTTGTAAAAGCACTGCGCACTACCGCCGGCACGCCATGAGTTATGCCGTGCCATAGGTTCGTCGTAACGCAACTCGCCACGCCAGTGTTGTGTTTTTTCGGCTGCCATCATTCCTGTTTCACCGCGCACTGCCAGCCAGCTCATCTGCCAGCCGTGCAGCAACACTGCCGATATTGCCGGCACCCAGTGTCAGTAACACATCGCCATCCTCTAACAGGTCGTTCAGTACTGCCGGCAAGGTATCCAGCTCTTCCACAAAAACCGGGTCAATATGTCCACGCGCACGGATACCTCGCGACAACGCACGACCATCGGCACCGCTAATCGGTGCTTCACCGGCGGCATAGACTTCACCCAGCACCAGCACATCAACACTGGACAGCACCTTGATAAAATCATCGAACAGGTCGTGGGTACGTGAATAACGATGCGGCTGAAACACCACGACCAGGCGACGCTCGGGCCAGCCGGCACGCACGGCTGCCAGCGTCGGGGCAATCTCACGCGGGTGATGCGCATAGTCATCAATCATCAGCACCTTGCCGGCTGCTGTCGTGATTTCTCCGGCCACCTGGAAACGCCGGCCAATCCCCTGGAACCCGGCCAGGGCCTTCTGAATCGCCGCATCCGGGACTCCCAGTTCCGTGGCAACGGCAATGGCGGCCAGCGCATTCAACACGTTATGCCGTCCCGGCAGGTTCAGCGTGACAGACAATACATTGTCATGCCCCCGACGCTGTACCTGGAAATGTGTTTGCATACCTTCCTGGCTCACTTCAGCCGCCTTCACATCAGCATCCGCATCAATGCCGTAGGTGATAACCGGTCGGGTCACTTCCTCAAGTACGTGCACAACCCCGGGATCATCCAGACAGAGCACGGCCAGACCGTAAAATGGCAAATGGTGCAGAAACTCGATAAAGGTCTGGCGCAGGCGATCAAAATCACCCTCGTAAGTCGACAAGTGATCGGCATCAATATTGGTGACCACGGCCATCGACGGCTGCAGGTAAAGAAACGAAGCATCACTCTCGTCAGCTTCGGCCACCAGGTAATGTCCGGCACCCAGTTGTGCATTGGTCGCCGCACTGTTCAACTGGCCGCCAATAACAAAGGTCGGGTCGAGACCGCCTTCGGCCAGCAAACTGGCCGTCAGGCTGGTGGTCGTGGTCTTGCCATGGGTGCCGGCGACACCAATCCCGTAACGAAAACGCATCAACTCGGCCAGCATTTCCGCCCGCGGCACCGCCGGGATGCGCTGTTCACGTGCGGCGACCAGCTCCGGATTGTCTGTGTCGATAGCCGTTGATACCACCACCACGTCACAGTCAGAGACATTGCCGGCGTCATGTCCGATACAGACGGTAATCCCCATGTCGCGCAGGCGACCGGTTACTGTACTCTCACGCAGGTCGGAACCGCTCACTTCATAATCGAGATTGTGCAGCACTTCTGCGATGCCGCTCATGCCGGCACCCCCGATGCCAACAAAATGTACCCGTCGTACCCGTCCCATTCCCTGCGGTTGTGCAACGGCAGTCGGGTGTAATGCCGGATTCATGCTCGCGCCCCCGCAGGCAGAGAATGTATGTCGATACCGGCTGCCTGCAGAATGAGCGTAGCAACCCGACACGCCGCATCCGGCAACGCCAGTGCCTGCGCACGACAGGCCATTTCCTCGAGCAGGCCGCGTTGTTCCAGAAAGTCCGCCAGCAACCCGGCCAACTTGTCAGCGGTCATGGTTGCTTGCGGCATCAGTATCGCGGCACCGGCATCTGCAAGAAACCGTGCATTGCCGGTCTGGTGATCATCCGTGGCATGCGGAAACGGCACCAGAATGGACGCTACGCCGACCACGGCCAGTTCGGCGACTGTCAACGCACCCGCGCGACAGATCACCACGTCTGCCCAGGCATAGGCTGCTGCCATGTCGTCAATAAAGGCTGCAACGCGCGCATCCATGCCAAAGGCGGCATAGGCTGCCTGTACGGCGGCCACATCCGCTCTGCCGGTCTGGTGATACAACTGCAGGGATTGACCCGCAGCCAGTTGCTGCACGGCCGCAGGGACCGTTTCGTTGAGCGCATGCGCTCCCAGACTGCCGCCAATCACCAGCACCCTCAAGGCACCGCCACGTGTGGCAAAGTGTTCTGCCGGTGATGGCAACTGCGTAATTTCGGCGCGCACCGGATTGCCGGTATGCAGCGGATGATATTTTGCCGGCAGGCTGCCCGGGAAGGCTTCCATCACGGTGCGCGCAAACGGCAGCAGCCACCTATTGGTCATACCGGCGACCGAGTTTTGTTCATGAACCAGCAAGGGACGGCGCAACAACCAGGCAATCACACCACCCGGTCCGGATGCAAAGCCGCCCATGCCCAGCACGGCACAGGGACGCAAACGCAGCTGGATAAGCAGTGCCTGCAACAGCGCAACCGCCAGCATAAAGGGAGCCAGCAGCAAGCGCAGCGCGCCCTTGCCACGCAGGCCGGACACGCGCACGGTCTCCAGCGGGTAACCGGCTGCGGGTACTACGCGCGCCTCCAGGCCCCGCCGTGTTCCCAGCCAGGCAACCGCAACACCTCGTGCCGACAATTCTGCCGCCACCGCCAGCGCCGGGAATACATGGCCGCCGGTACCGCCGGCCATAATCAACACCGGCCGTTTGTTGACAGGCGAGGTCATGCTGTTACCCGCTGGCGCGTTGCAACGCCGATACCGCTGGCCGACATGCCGGTTGCCGTGCAACGGGTCTCGAAATCAATGCGCAACAGCAAGGCAATAGCCGCACACATGACAATCATGCTGGAACCGCCATAACTCATGAGTGGCAAGGTCAGCCCCTTGGTCGGCAACAGCCCCATGTTGACGCCGATATTGATAAAACTCTGCAGACCAAACCAGATGCCAATGCCGTAAGCCAGGTAGGCTGTAAACAAATTCTCCGCCTTTGCTGCCTGTGCAGCAATCAGGAAGGCCCGCCACACAAGTACGGCATACAACACAATAATGAGACACACACCCAGCAGACCAAGCTCTTCGGCCAGCACGGCAAACACAAAGTCCGTATGTGCTTCCGGCAGGTAAAAGAGCTTCTGGATACTGCCCCCCAGCCCGACACCGAACCACTCGCCTCGACCGATGGCAATCAATGACTGGGTCAGCTGAAAGCCGCTGTTAAACGGATCGGCCCAGGGATCCATAAATGTCGTCAGGCGATGCATACGATAAGGGGAAGACACCGCCAGGCTGGCCAGCAGCAGACCTGCCAGCCCCAGTACACCACTGAACTGGACCAGCTTGACGCCCGCCATAAAGATCATTCCCATGACGGTTGCCGTGAGGACCACCGTGGCACCGAAATCCGGTTCCAGCAGCAGTAGCAGTGCTGCAATAGCCAGTAATCCGATAGGCTTGATGAAGCCGGAGATTCGGGTACGGACTTCCTCACCATGTCTGGCGAGATAACTGGCCAGGTAAATAATAAACAGCAGCTTGGCCGGCTCGGACACCTGCAGGCGGAACAGACCGGCATTCATCCAGCGCGCGGCGCCATTCACCTCTACTCCAATACCGGGCACCAGTACCAGCATCAACATGGCCATGGCAGACAGCAACAGCAGCATTCCCATGCGCTCCAGGTCGACCATGCGCACCTTGAACAACGCCACCCCGACTGCCAGTCCAATAGCTATGAAAACGGCCTGACGGAATGCGTAGTAAAATGGCTGGCCGATTTCGCGATCGGCAAACGTGATAGATGCCGATGCCACCATCACCAGACCAAGGGTGGCCAACACCATAACGCTTGCTACCAGCCAGTAATCGATCCGCGGCATGCGAACATCATCAGCACCGACCATTCTTGCCTGGTGTGCAACGCTAGCCATTAATGTGACAACTCCCTGACGGCCTGCATGAACACGTCTCCACGCTCCTCGAAATTCCGGTACATATCCGTGCTGGCACAGGCCGGTGACAACAGCACACAGTCACCTGACTGGGCCATTCCGGCTGCCAGTTGCACCGCGTGCAGCATGTCCTCCGCATGCCTGACCGGTACAGCATCTTGCAGCACGGACTCAAGTAACGGGGCATCCTTGCCAATCAGCACAGCGCCATGTCCCTTGCGCTGCATCGCGTCAGCCAGTGGTGAAAGGTCCGCACCCTTGCCATCACCCCCGGCAATCAGCACGACCTTCCCGTCCACCCCCTCGATAGCAGCCAGCGTGGCACCGACATTGGTGCCCTTTGAATCGTTAAACCAGCGCACTCCATGTTGCTCGATGAGGTACTGCATACGGTGCGGCAGGCCCTGAAACTCGCTCAGCGTCTCGATCATTGCCGTCAGGGGAAGACCGGCAGCTTCCCCCAGCGCCAGCGCCGCCAGCGCATTGATCAGGTTATGGCGCCCGGCCATCTGTATTCCGGATACCGGCATGAGGCACACCTCACCACGGGCCAGCCAGGTCTCACCGGCAACCGCCAGCAAGCCGTACTCGTTCTCGGCGGGAACATGCCCGGTAAAACCTGTAATTGGCTGCTGTGCATCTGCAAGCGCGGCTGCCACCGGGTCGTCAAGGTTCACCACCTGCAGTGCAGCGTGCCTGTAGACGGCCTGCTTCGCGGCTGCATAATCCTGCAGGTCAGAGTAACGGTCCAGATGGTCGTCACTGATATTCAGCACCACCGAAGCCTGCGTTTGTAACGATTGCAGGGTTTCCAGCTGGAAGCTGGACAGCTCCAGCACATACAGATCAGGTTCATCTGCCATGATCAGGTCCAGAGCGGGGGTGCCGATATTGCCCCCGGTGCGCACCTCAAGACCGGCCCGTCGGGCCATCGCACTCAACAGGGTGACGACCGTGCTTTTGCCATTGGAACCGGTAACAGCGATGACCGGCGCCCTGGCTGCCCGGGCAAACAGCTCGACATCACCGATAACCGGCACCTGGCGTGCCTGTGCCGCTGCAATCTCCGGCTCCTGCATTGAAACACCGGGGCTGATCACAATTTGCTCGGCACGTTCAAAGGCATCATGGTGAAACCCGCCCAGAAACAGCGCCACATCAGCCGGTAACTCGGTACGTGTACGCGCCAGTCCCGGTGGTTGTTCGCGACTGTCGACAATGGCCACGGGCACTCCCTGACGTGACAGATAACGCGCCACCGACAAACCCGTTTCACCGAGTCCGACCACCAGCGTTCTGCACGCGTTGTCAAACGTCTCTGTCATGTCTATTCCCGGGACCGCCATTTATCAATGCTCGATATAAATAACAACCAGTCTGTTTCCGTGTGCCTGCATGATTCGTCCTAGCGAATTTTCAGTGTCGCCAGGCCAACCAGCACAAGAATCACAGTAATAATCCAGAAGCGCACAATAACGCGCGGTTCCGGCCATCCTTTCAATTCGAAGTGATGATGCAATGGCGCCATATGAAAAATTCGCCGGCCAGTCAGTTTGTACGAAGTTACCTGCAAAATGACCGACACGGTCTCCATTACAAACACACCACCCATCACCATAAAAACCAGTTCCTGTCGCACCAGTACCGCCACAATACCCAGTGCCGCACCCAGTGCCAGTGCCCCGACATCCCCCATGAACACCATGGCCGGATAGGCGTTAAACCAGAGAAAACCGAGGCCCGCACCGACCAGCGCCCCGCAAAAAACAATCACCTCGGAGGCATCACGGATATAGGGGATACCCAGGTAGACGGAAAACTTCACGTTACCGGTGGTATAGGCAAACACGCCCAGGGCGCCGGCGATCAGCACGGTCGGCAGGATGGCCAGACCATCAAGTCCGTCCGTCAGATTAACCGCATTGCTGGAACCGACAATGACAAAATAGGCCAGCGCCACGTACATCCAGCCAAGGTCAATCGCGATGTCCTTGAAGAACGGCACAATCAACGCTGTCTCGGCAGGTGTCGTTGCGGTGAGATACAGAAAAATCGACACGCTCAGGGCCACCACGGACTGCCAGAATATCTTGCTGCGCGCTGACAGGCCATCCGAATTCTTCAGTACCAGTTTCTTGTAATCATCCACCCAGCCGATCGCACCGAACAGGGTCGTCACCACCAGCATCACCCACACATAGCGATTTGCCAGATCTGCCCATAGCAAGGTTGAAATCGCAACGGCCACCAGTATCAGGGCGCCGCCCATCGTTGGCGTACCCGCCTTTACCAGATGCGTTTGCGGACCGTCACCACGTACCCGTTGCCCGATCTGGTAACGGCCCAGCCGGCGAATCATCTCCGGACCGACCACGAAAGAAATTATCAGTGCCGTCAACACACCGAGGATAGCCCGCAGCGTCAGGTACTGAAAGACGTTAAACCCGTTGTGGTACTGACTCAGATAATCGGCTAGATACAGCAACATGTCAGTGCAGCTCTCCTGCTTCCGGGTTCATACTCAACGCGGCAACGACACGCTCCATACGCATGCGCCGCGAGCCCTTTACCAGAATATACAGGGGCCTCGACAGGTCATTGCGCAATGCGGCCAGCAGTTCATCCATCGTACTGAACGCACCACCCGGTCCGTCAAAAGCGCTGACCGCCGCCTGCGCCAGTTCACCCAGACCGTACAGCCGGGTCACACCGGCTTCCCGGGCCATACGGCCGGCAGCACTGTGCATGGCAGCAGCGCCGGCACCCAGTTCGCCCATATCACCCAGCACCAGCCAGGCATCACCGTCTGCCAGCGCCAACACGTCCAGCGCCACCTGCAGGGACTCGGGGTTGGCGTTATAGGTATCGTTAATCAGCGTAACGCCGCCCGGCAGGGAATGAATATTGAAGCGACCGGCGACCGG